>JAGLRO010000049.1 GCA_023136245.1 Candidatus Heimdallarchaeota archaeon | reverse complement strand
ATCTTCTAATGATGGTTGATCTGAGGGGAAACTCAAGGATGTTTTAGCAGATGAGAGATTAACTCCTGCATTTAATGTAACGCTATAAATAATTAATAGAGATAGAATTAACATTATCGATACTTTTAGATTGTTTTTTTTCACTTTGGTTCATTCCTAAAATTAACTGGAAGATATTACAGATTTAGTATGCTACTAACAGGTTATTAAGTATTTTTGAGACAAATCCACAATTTTTACAGAGGTAATCTAGCAACAAAACAGACAAAAATATTGTCACAAATTTACCATCCCAAGTTAAATTGAATTATCAATTTGATAATTTGAATATAATTTAAAAAGACAGAAGAGAATACAGCTATTGATATGAAAATTAGAAAAATTTTGCTTTACTTAGAACTGATACTTCTACTTGGTTTATTTGTTACACATATAGTAATCTTCCCAGCACCCTTCAGTTATAGAATAAATGCTAAAATAGATCTAGAAGAAGGAGACATTATTCAGTTAACGATAACAGATTATTTTTTTGAATACAATATGACATATTTTGAACACTTTGATGCTGTTGCAGGTATTTATCTAAATCCGATATTTAACTTCAAAGAAGGAGTAGAGCAATCAATGTCTGAACAGTTTCTAAATTACAGTAACATAGTATTATTCGAAGGCAATTCATCATCAACTTTAGTATTTAATTTTCATGTCGACTCTATAAGTAAGAAGAAAACAGTTGCTAACCTTACTCTAGATAAAAGTAATCAGACTATAACTTTAGGTATGTTTGGCCTTAATGATGTTGTTGATAATCCATTTTTTGAACCTGCTCTAGCAATTGGGTTAACATTTAAATCTAATAGCTATTTGTATAGTCAAACATATATTCATTGGAGATACATGTACATTTTCTCCTCTAAAGATGCAAGACTTGCTCTAAATAAGCAAGCTAAACACTCCTTGCTTCCATATCTTTACACAAAGGGAGACACTGATACTTTTATTTCAAATATATTTGATGAAGAAGATTTTGTTTCCATTATAACCTATAAACTCAGACCTAAAAGCAATAGACTTCAGTCTGTTTCGTATAACTTTGTAGGACATGAATCATTTGGGGGTGGATTAGTTCCGCCTTACTCATCAAATTACTCAATCTATGTTGGAATTCCCTATAAAAGTTATTGGAATTTTCATATTGAATGCCAGCTGAGATATTTCAGAGGAGGAGTTGAAATATGAACATTGAGAAGATTTCATTAAAATTGAGAGAGATCAAGTTAAGAAGAATCTATGTATACTACTTTTTCTATTTATTTGCTGTATTTTCAATTATAATTCAACTAGTCTATAGATATGAAAATGTATATCCTTTAACCCTGATTATCTTGGGTTTTGCCGTTATTCTTAGAATTGTTAATATTTTTCTAAATCGAAGAATGGTAGATGAGCCAGAGAAAGGAACTACTGACTGGAAATCCTTTAGAAAACAACTAACTCAAATACTTACTGAAAGTAAAATTCTATTAGATACAGCAATAGAATTAAGGAGTGACGAAGTTTCTTCAGTAATTATTACTGAGGAGCAGGTAAATGGGCTTTTCTTTAAAGAAAATGAAAAAATGATAGAAACTATAAGAAAAATAGGTACTGACGGATTACTCTGTTTGATTTTCCTAATACAACAACAACCAGCAATTGCTTCTGTTAAAGCTATGCAAAAATCACTAAAATTGCCAATAGCTTCCGCATATAGACACTTGAAAAAGTTATCAACTCTTGAACTAGTAGTTACTTACTTTTATCCAGACAAACCCAATAAAGCTCTCTACAAAATAACTGATGAAGGCAGCTCATTAATCATCAACTTGCATGAGTTACTAGGAGGGAGTATGATCCCCTCTATTGAAGGAAGAAAGACCAAAATTGAAGCAGAAACCTAATAACGGCAGATTCTCTTTTTTTCAATTCTCCACATAAAACTAATGAGAACTCTCATGAAATTCTTTAGTGTAACATTATTCTAGAAAGTGCATATATTATGTTAATTGCTGCCTGTCATCACCTTGATTAACCTTAGTTGAAATCCGAAGAACAATGCAAGAAGAGTAGTTTCGTAGAGTATTAGGAGAGAATATATAAATAACTTAATCTTTAATGTCTCATGTTTAAAACTGTTGAGAAGGAGTATTGGGGAAAATACAAAGAACTTTTTGGTAAACATAAATCTGTATCAATATTCAATTATGCCTTTAGCAATCAACTTGGAAAACTAGAAGTAGATAATTTTGATGAACCTAAATATGCAAAATTCTCGTTTACTAACTTTATGTTCTTTGCTGGTAAAGCAGATGAAAACATAGCTGAAAAGATATTACAAACATTCCCCCCTCAAATAGCGATAGTTGTTGAAGATAAAGATTGGTATCTTTTAATCGAAACTTACTTTTCATTTAAGGAAGAGATAAAATTTAGTCAACAAAATCGAATAAAATTTTCAAGTGATTCTCTCACTTTAGAGCATTTACTATCACTGAAAAAACCTTTGCCTGAAGGATTTCATCTGAAAAGAATAACTAAATCGATAAAGGAAAATATTCCTTCATCAAGCAATTATCATATTAAACTATTCTTTGGTTCAGACGAGAATTTCTTAGAAAAAGGAATGGGTTTCTGTGTACTTGATGGTGATAAGCCTATTTGCATAGCTTCGTCTTTTATCCCTATTTTTGAAAACAAATTAGAGATACAAATAGATACACTAGATGATCCTAAATATAGGAGAAAAGGATTTGCGACTGCTGCTTGTGTAGCTCTACTGGAATATTGTTTAGAAAATAAAATTACTCCAGATTGGGATGCACAAAACGAAGCTTCTGTAGGATTAGCTAAAAAACTAGGATATACTGAGAAGGAAAAGTGGAAGTTATATTATTATATAGAAAGTAAATAAGCTAATAGAGAGAATTGTTGAGATTTTCAGAAGTGTTGAAAAATAGAGAGAAAAGGAATATCTTACCTTTTCTTTTGCAAATAGGTAGAAATATTGTTTTTAATGGTTGAACTAGGGTTGAATTAGGATTGTATAGAATCTTTAAATAATAACTATTTCCTTTTTCTTGTGTGAATACTACTCTTAAGAATACTTTTTTATCAAAAGAAAGAAGCTTCTTGATACTGCGAAGTAGGTTCACAAAAGTAAAAAAGATTATTGTATTTTCCATAATTGTTTTTGTCGTTCTAATTAGTAATGATCTAAACAATAACAATTTAGTCCATTCTTCTCAGGTAATGTCTTCAAAATCACTTCAAGTTGAATCAAATCTCTTCCAAGTTGAGCTACATAGTATCAAAATAGATGTTCTAAGTGTAAATGAGATTAATATTGCTGAAACATATACCATAAAGAATATTCATAATTCTTCTTCAGATTCTATCGAAATTTGGATCAATCAAACTGCTTCCAATCTTAATATACAAGATTCTGAAGGTTCATTACTATTTGATAAAACAGAATTCTCCGAATCGTCATTTTTGCTAAATATCTATTTTAGATCTGAGTTACCTGTAAACAGCACTGAAACCTTTGACATTTGGTATACTACCCATATGTTGCTGTGATTCTATAGGAATTTATGATGAATTTAGTACCACATATACTGGTCGATGATCACTTGGAAATCGTTCTCTTTCTTTTACACCAGCTCCACTCTTTTCTTGAGCTTCATATTCTTTGTGTGCAATCCCTGAATCAGTTACCAGGCATTTCATAGCAGGAGATAGTATTATATGATCTAATAATATCTGAGATGTTCTTGTTGGATCTACAAAATCCTCGAAAACAACAGTATATCTTTCATTAGCAGGAACACTGTGAATAAATCCATGATTAAAGATTCTTTCAGGATTAAAAGTACTCCCTAGAATGATGTCGGTTACACTATGATACAAGTAGTAGTTTTCAAAGTAATCTAAGTTTGGTCCATCATTGAAATCACCGTTAACAATTACATACTCGTTTAGATTATTTTCTAGAAGATCATCAAGATAGTTTCTAATTCTCATAGCTTCAGTAGCTATTCTTCTTCTATTCTCAATTGACATTCTTATATACTTTCTGCGTTTTGCAGGATCTTCTGATCTCCAAAGTGTCATACCTTGATAAACATACTTTGACTTTGTGTGGAGAGTAACAATTTTTAGAATATCATTGTTCGCACCAATTTCTCCTTCTATAACTAGAGGTACTCGTGTAAATTCATATTTTTTTAGTTCTAAACTCCCATCTATATCAGCATCCCAAGGATCCTCCAATCCTTTGGATAGATTATCAGCTGCAAGTCTAGCATTTTTGAAATTTCCACATCTTTTAACAAGTGCGTAATTTCTCTGAGTATCCCTAAATCCAAATCCACCAAAACTGTCAAAAAGTGGAACATTATTATCAGAGAGATATGTTTCAATAAACAAATTCATTTCTTTTATACTACTTGGACCTTCTTCAATGGTAAGAACATCAGGATCTAGAGCCCTGATTAAATTAGCAACTCTAGTGCATAAATCTGCTAAATCAGTTATTCCTTGAGCCTGATCATTTGCTTTAAATTTCGCTCTACTACCACTTTCAAACCACCTATTCATCCATTCTAAATTCCAATTTACTAGCTTCATAATTCAACCTCTTTTCTCTTATATGATGGAAGATAAACTAATTCCTCTCCCATCACAATCAACTAGTAAACTACTTCTCGAGTCATATAAGTATTTCGTATATATAGTGACCAAGTTCGACATTGTATTTAATGCTTTTACACCTTTAGTCAATGAATTTATCAAGAAAACCAAGAAAACCCATTTTGTTGTTCATTCTTTTCAAAAGTAAATAGTCTGTTTGTGACAAAGTTTTTCAAGTACATTACCCATATTTATTTTGAGATAAATTTCTCGAAGAGAGGTGAAATTATGAGAATATTTAGTTTTCTCAAAGGAGGGTGTATTAAACCTATAAAGAAACATTATACCAATAACTTAACTGATGATCTGCTTAAGGGAGATATAATTCTTCACAGAGCAACTGGTAAATTCATAAGTTCTCTCATTTCTGATTTCACTGATTCTCCTTATTCTCACGCAGAGATATACATAGGAGATGGTTGGTGCGTTTCAGCTGAAGCAAAAGGTGTAACTTTTTCTGACAAATTAAACACAAAATTTGTTGATGTTCTACGTTTTAAGGGAGGTCTTCCAAGAGACAAAAGAGGAATCATTCTTGAAAAAGCTTACCAATCCTTAGCAAAACCTTATGCCTTTCTAAAGCTACTTAGATTCGCTTTTTATTATGGACCCAAATCAGTTGCAAGAAGAGCAGGTAAAGTAGCCTACATCTGTTCTGAACTTACTGCATGGTGTTATAAACTAGCAGATATTGATCTTATTCCAGAATTACCAGAAGATATTGAAGCTCCAGCAGATATTGCAAAATCAGAAGTGCTTGAGTGGATAGGAGCATGGAAAGATGCAGAAGAAGTTAAAGATGCAGAATTGAATGTTCGACACCGTATACAAGGTAAACATCACTGGTTGGCTAGAATAGTAATTAAACTGATAAGACCTTCAACAATAGCAGAATATGAAAGTGCAATTCAACAAAGACAAGAAGGAATAAGACAAAATTTGATAGAACAAAGCTTGAGATAAAAAATTCGAACAGAGAAGATCATTGAATGAAATCATAAATGTAAGTATACCAAAATACAGAAAAAATCTAACTATTCTTTTCTTTTTTTTCTTAATCTCTTTATAAGGATGGGTAGAACTGATAAAGTGATTAAACCAATTGTTCCAAAGGAATAGATCAACACCTGAGAAGTATCAAATTCTTCTTCATAAAGAAACAAATACTCTTTTGGATTTCTCCAATTATAATTATGAAGAATAATTCTATTCTCGTCTATTCCTTGAATAATAACAATGTTGTTAGTTGAGTACCATGAATCATCACATTCCCCTATTCTCTGAATTTTCTGAAGACTTGAATTACTGGTTGGACCATCTAGAACAATTTCGCAGATATGGGCTTGAGTAGGTTTTCTTCTAAAGACACTCAATCCAAAAGGTAAACTAAAGAGAAGATAGAATTGATTATTTTTCCACATTAGTTTCTCCATATTACCCTTCTTGGTTGGTGAAACTTGATAGTTATAATAGGGAAAGAAAAATGTGTTAAAAGACCATGTTTTGTTCTCGTATGTAACTATCAAACCTTCTTGATCTCCTGCAGAATTTCGTTGAGAAAAAAGTAGATGTTTGTTGTTAGTAGCAAAATCATCAACATGCCATATACCTGTAGCATAGTAAGTAAAATTACTCTCCCTAACCATATCTATACCTTCCGTACTACTATTTACTCTCCAAACAGCAAGATTAAGCTCGTTATAATCCGAATTTGCATAATATGTTAATACTTTCAATTCATTAGATTGTTCAAGAACACTAAATCCCTTGTACTTATAACCTAGATTTCCAAAAGGACTATGGCTCCAGTTGTTAGTAGATATACCAGCATACCACTGTTTACCATCAAGTGATTGAAGAAATTCAACATATGGTTCATTACTCCAACTAAAGAAAAGAGCACTAAGTAGTAATGAATTATTTTCTAGTAAATTTAAGCGCACATATTCGGGGAGTGCAGTCCAATCCTCTTCACGATTATCATAAAAAACCATAAAAGCACTATCTAAGTCCTCGGTCCACTCAGTTACAGAATTTGTTCTTCCAATGAAGTAATCTAAATCAGAGAAATCTCCACGTGAGAACAAACCATAGTACTGATTAGTGTTATTTTCGAAAATTCTTTCAAC
>JAGLRO010000048.1 GCA_023136245.1 Candidatus Heimdallarchaeota archaeon | reverse complement strand
GGAACTAGCTCTAGATCAGTAAGAATATCATAAAAAGAAAATGCTCCCCATCTATTGATAACTTTTCCATTTTCATCTATTTCAAGAATTGTCATTCCTTCAAATTCAATATCTTTATCTGTTGGTTCAAAACCCCAAGCATTACCACCATGCTTAGCAGAAGCACGATAGTATACCCAAACTTTTGTTTCATTTGCGATGATATCTTTTATTGTGTATGTTAGATCATGAAAAGCAGATCTAAAATATTTCATTTCATGAATTACTTGTTCTGGACCTTTTTTAGGGATATGAACCCATTCAGGGTCATAATCAGGGTGGATAAGTTTATGAGCTAGTTCAAAATCTTCTTTGCTCCACATTTTTTCAAACCATAATCTACCTATCTCAACGTTTCTTGTAATAGTCATAATAATAGCTATTCTTAACCATTGATATAATTTTCTAAAATGAAAAATTATGGTTCTAAGAAGGATTTGAAATCTATTTCTTTGTATTTCATAATTTCAGTTAAATCTTTAAGTATATCTTGTTCGAGTATTACACCCGGATATTTATCTAGAAGCTCTTCTGCTCTTTCTTTAGCTCTCTGACCTATTGTTTTTCTCCCTAGATTTATCCATTCTTCATTTGTGGAACGATCTATTACTTTGCTCGGAATATAATGTTCTTTTCTAAACCACTTGAGAGTATGGTCATGTGATAAAAGATGGGTTCTTTCCTCAAATTCTTTAAGAAGATCTTTTGCAATAGGATCATCTCTTTGAATAATTCCCCTATTGAATTTGAAAACCATCCCACATATTTCATTGTCAATTACAACTTTTTGAATGCTTTGTGTTGTTTCGAAATTAATCATTCCAGCTCCAGAAATCATGTTAATTCCTTTGACTCCTGCAAGCAAAGCTCCCATTCCTGATTCCAAACCAGATTGTGCATCAAGGATTTTTGCATCAGATAATCCTAGATAAGTATGAGTTGGTAAATTGAGATGTTTACCTATTTCTGCATATCCTAAATCAATCATCATAGTATCTATAGAACCCATAGGAGTTGTTCCTTTCCTCATGTCAAATGCTGCAGGGGAACCTCCCCAAATAACAGGAGCTCCTGGTGAAACTAATTGAGTAATTACTAAACCAGCTAAGGTTTCAGCTGTATGCTGAACTATAGATCCAAGTAATGTCACTGGGGCATTAGCTCCAGTCATAGGCATTGAAACAAATTCTGATGGAATACCGTATTTTGCACAATCTATGATACTTTGACATGTTAAGTCGCTCCATTTTAGTGGAGGAGAAGGGCATGCATCAAAAATTGCTAAAGGTTTCTTTCTTAATTCGTCAACGCTTCCACGGATAGATACTAACATATCTTTCATGATTTCAAAAGAATCCTTAGTAAAGGTCCCTGTTACGATAGGTTTCTTAGAATATATCAAAGCAAGGAATAAGCGATATCGATCTCCAACTTCTTCTGGAACGTCAGAACAAATGATTGCTGTACTATGTGCGTGAATGTGTTCCAACTGTTCAACTACTTTTGTAAAATCGATAAAATCCTTAGAAACAGCTGCACGAATTTCATTTGTATTAGCGTCAAGTACATTTAAAGCAGCTGAACCGGGATCAAAACAGATGTTATCTCCTTCAAGTTTAGTTACTTCTCTACCCTCTCTATCATACAAGGTTATTGAAGAAGGAGCCGTTTTTAATGATTTCTTAATGAGGTCTGGCGGTATCTTTGCACGTCTATTGTTAAGGTCTACACTTATTCCTTCATTTTGTAAAATCTGTATCGCTTCATCATTCTCAACAAAAAAACCAATTTCCTCAAGAATTTCTATTGATTCTGTTACAACTTTCTCCTTAAGTTCTTCCTCCAGAATTTTAATTGTAGGTCTCATTTAGAATTCACTCGATAGGTTAATTCAATTGATAATCTCCTTACACTTATATAACATTTTTCAGAATATTTTGGAATGAAATCTATATATAGAATCAACATGAGATAAAATAGAGGAAACTGTATGTATGAGGTTAGTCAAAGAACTATAAACTGGTTAATGGAAGAGAATAATTTTCCTGTAAAATACCTTACACAAACAAAGCTATTGGATGTAAATGACAAGGACCCTGATGTTGACTCAACCAAATATAAAATCAATACTTACAAACCTATAGAAGATATTCTGAAAAACCAAAAAGAAAATACTTATTGGTTTGATAAAAGGAAAGATAAGAATTACAAGAAATATTTAGGTTCGTTTTGGCAAATAATCTTTCTTTACGAATTACATGCTCAAAAAAATGAGCAAATAAAGAATGGAATTGAGCATATCTTTTTAACAGGGCAATCTCCCAGTGGTGGATTTTCAATGACAGGTACTGACAGAGGTGCAATCACATGCTTAACTGCAAATATAGTTAGAGCATTAGTTTATTTTGGTTATTGGAAGGATGAACGAACTGAAAGTGCAGTAGAATATTTATTATCAAAACTTGAGGATAAAGAAGGTTTCATTTGCTACCCATTGACTAGTTTGTTGAAGAATTGTTTCATGACAATACCAAAAGTTCTATTTGCTTTAGGTTCAATTCCTGAAAAAGATCGTTCTCCTCGTATTCAAAAAGGGATTGAATTTTGTGTTAAATATCTGTTAGAAAACCAGATTTTCAAGTATATTCCGGAGAGAAACAAGGAGTGGATAAAGCATATCACTGATAATAAAATTAAAGGTCAACAGCTTTTCAACGAACGAAGCAAGTATATTGAGAAATACCCAAATATGAAGAATATCGCTAAATCAGGATGGATAAAGTTCGGATTTCCTCTAAATTACAATTCTGATGCATTAGATGCAATGAGATCTTTAGTCTCGATAGATATGAAGTATACCTTTGAAATGGAATCAGCACTTGAATTGATAAAAAGTAAAAGTAAAGATGGAAAATGGTTCAAAGAAAAGCAATACAAATCCCCCATGTATACTCAAATCGGAGATTATCAAAAAACAAGTAAATGGATAACTTTTCATGCACTATCCGTCATAAAGCATTTTGAAGGATTAGTAATTGTAGAATAATGAATAAGTATTAATTCAAAGACAGTTGATATCTTCTTTCACATAGTGCTTAATTTCTTCTATATACACAATTGGCCATCTCGCAGGTTTCACATCCTCCAATGCCCAATTCTTTGTCCACTTTGTCTCCAATATTTATCGCAAAGGAAACTGATTTTATGGGTTTCATCATCATTGTAACACTCAGTGTTACATCTATTGTTTCTGTAGGTAACATTCGAAAAATCAGCTTCTGTCCTTCTTCCAAAACCCACTGACAATAACCAGGACTAAATCTGTGCGTTATTTCCTTGTCTTTTATTTCATCTTTGATTTCATTCAAAATAATTTGATTTAACTGCTCTGCTGTTTGCTCTGCTGCATGTGATGCAATAGCATCCAAAATAACACCTTTAGCCAATTCTCCTCTTTGCATATATCTGGAAATTAATTCTTCTAGTTCCCTACCAATTGTACAAACAGCTAGAATAGTTTTTTCTGATTTATTAAATAGAAATCTCGGTTCAAGTTCTTTACTTTCAAGTACATCATAAACGCCTTTAGGTTTGATTGTATCTAATGAAAGTTTCTTCATTTCAGCAATTTCATTCATTAAATCTGCAGATACTTTCTTACGAGATTTCTTGTTACCTAGCATTCGAATTATCTCATTATCATCAAGCTCAATACTTATCTCTTCAAGAACTCTCATTTTTTCCACTAGATTCCTAATTGTTTTATCTCTTTTATAAATTCTGGATTTGAACCACAACACCCTCCCACAATACAGGATCCAGACTTAACCATTTGAAGTATATCATCCGCAAATTCTTTTGGACTTGCTTGATAAACCGTTTCTCCTTGAATTAACTGAGGTTTTCCTGCATTAGGTTTTGATATAATTGGAAGTTGCGTGAATTGCTTTATTTGAGGAATTAAATCAATCATATCATCACTTCCAATAGTACAATTTGCACCAATAGCATCTGCACCAGCTCTCTCCAGTACATTGACACATTGCTCAACTGAATCACCCATAATTGTGTAATATCCTTTTTTGGTTTTTTGATATGTTATGGATGCGAAAATAGGTAGGTTTGACACGCTCTTTGCTACTTTTACAGCTGTTTCAGCTTCTTTTAAATCAACCATAGTTTCAATAAAAAACAAATCTACTTCGGCATCAGATAAGATTTGAGATTGTTCAGCAAAGTTTTCTTCAAAATCCTCAATTGTTGCCTGACCCACTGGTGGTAGAAATACTCCTGAAGGTCCAATATCTCCTGCAATATAGCCCTCATTAGAACAAACTTCTCGAGCTAATTCAACAGCTTTTTTATTGTATTCTTCAATACTATTACCTTGTTTATGAGCTAATAACTTGAGTCTTGAACCTCCAAAAGTATTAGTAAGAACCACGTCTGAACCTGCATCAAAGTACTCTTTATGAATCCTCTTGATATTATCTGGATTTGTGATGTTCCAGATTTCAGGAGGCATTCCAGCAGGTAAACCTTGAGAAATTAAAAGAGATCCTAGTGCTCCATCTAGAATAATTATTCTTTCGTCTATTAACTCTAGTATGGAACTTTTGTTTACCAAAGGATTTCCCCTTATCGATTAACTAGTTTTCTTGCAAGTTTAACAGCACTTACTGCATTTTCTGCTGTACCATCTGCACCAATTTCCTCAACCCAGTGCTTCGAAACTGGTGCCCCCCCTATTAGAATTTTAAATCTATCCCTCAAATTTTTCTCTATTAATTTATCAATCAACCGCTTCTGACCTACCATTGTTGTAGTCAGTAAAGCAGAGATACAAATTAAATGAGCATCAACTTCTACTGCTTTGTCGATGAAAGTTGATATCGGAACATCAGCTCCAAGATCATAAACTTCAAATCCTTCTGCTGAAAGCAAAGATGCGACAAGCGTTTTTCCTATATCATGAATGTCTCCTTCAATGGTACCTATTACAACCCGACCTAAAGCTCTATCTTCCTTGTCTTTTGAAATAATTGGCATGAAAATAGTCATACCAGCTTTCATTGCTTCAGCACTTCTCATGAGTTCAGGTAAAAAAAACTCTCCTTCTTCAAAGAGGTCACCAGCTTCTCTAATAGATTTTAAAAAAGCATCTATGAATTCATATATATCTAAGTTCTGAGTTATTGCTGTTTCTGCAAGTTCTTTTGCTAATAAGATATTTCCACCAAGAATAGCAGCTTTACATTCTTTTTCAATGTTCACTTTTATTTCCACCAGTATCTACAGTTAATACCCAATATGATTTCATATTTAAATCAATTTCTCAACTCTTTCTTTTACTTCAGTATATTTTGCTTGTTGTAAAGATTCGCTGAAAAATGCTAAAGAAGCAAGACCGATATATAGTTTATAACAATTCAATCTTTCAGTGTAATTATTTATCTCTTCATTGTAGAGTTTACCATATATTCTTCTATACAACTTACTATGAATCCCATCTTGAATAAAACTCCAGAAATCAAGCCAAGCGATGTCATAAACAAAATCTCCAAACATGGATAGTTCCCAATCGATTATCCCAGTAATCTCACCTTTGGGGGTTGCTAAAACATTATCAAACCCGTAATCGCCATGAATTAAATAACGTTTTTCGGAACAATAAACAATCAGATTTTCAATCTCTTTTGTTATTTTCTTGTAAAGATCTTTATCAAAGAGTCCAGTTGAGAACATCTTATTCCAATATTTTTTTTGATTTTTTACAAAATCAAGGATATATTCTCTCCATGATTGAAAGTATGTTTTATCATATCTCTTCCATTGTCCATAGTTTATTGAATCTGAAATATCTACTTTATGAATGTTGATTAGCATTCGTATTAAAAAAGGGTCAATCTGCTTTAATTCAGAGAATCTGTATTCTGTTAATATTTTTCCAGGAACTCTATCACTAATACAATAATAGAGTTTTTTCTGCTGATTTTCTTGAAAAAGACCAATGTCATGAATTTTAGGAATAGGTATTGATGTTTTTTTCATAGTCAGAATTTCATGTGCAATTTTTTCTTTCTCGAAAGATTTTCGTGTTTTCCTTATTTTAATAACATAATTATTCTTTTCAATTTCAAACGAAAACGCTTGAGAAAACTCTCCTCCACCTAATGTCATCAGGTTATCAACCTTTGAGTTAAAAATATTTTCTAGAAAGTTGTTAACTTTATTGATTTCAACTTTAGTCTTTACTTTTGACATTTCTACATACTAAACGTAATGAGTTTTTATTTATCATTTTCTATCTTATTTTTGAATCCAAAAAAAGAAGAAAGAAATTTCGCTCTAATTATTTGTCAGCAATAGTTGTACCAAAAGGAGCAAAAGCTATTCCAATCATTTTGAAATGCTGAACAGCAAAAGGAATTCCAATTATTGTGATTGCGAAAATTATTCCAGCGAATATGTGACCTAGTGCAATATACCATCCACCAAGAAAAATCCAAAATATATTGAGGATTAATTTTCCTACACCAGTTGGACTACGATGAATTTCACGACCAAAAGGCCATAAAACGAATACAGCTATTTTAAAACATTGAATACCAAACGGAATACCAATTATTGTTAAGCACATAATTAATCCTCCAATCACCCATTCAACAGCTGTCCAAAGACCACCTAGAATTATCCAAAAAATATTTCCGATAAGATTAAGAATAAATCCCATTTTTACACCTTAAACAGTTTATTTTCATGCTTTCTATAAGAAATATAGACTGCAGAAGCTCATTTTAATTATACTTAAATCTATCTCCTTCAATGTACGTGTTCTCTTAGGGTTTTTGGATGGAAACCAACAAGAATTACCAACAAACTATTTTCCTTTCGGTTCAAGTTTTTCATAACCATATTTTTCTCTGTATTCGTCCCAATGGTCATTCACTCTACGAATAACATCATCGTCTGTATTATGTTTGCCAGGTTTAAAATCACGTTTCTGAGATTCTGCATATTGTCTCATGTCTTCTTTATGATCTTCCCATCCACGTAGATTAAGGTCTTTGTAAATTCTTTCCATGTGTACCATTGGTTCTTGAATAAAATCTTCATATTTTACATGTACAATTCGATCTTTAGGAATCAGATGCAAATCCTTTTCTTGGTATTCATAAAGTAATTTATAATTCTTGAGAATATCTTGTTTCATTTTTTCTTTATCCCAAGTTTGTAATGTATATATTGCAAAGACTTCATCAAAGAATTTGACTGTACTTGAATAAACTTTGTATGGATTTCGATAAGTATGAATGAACTTAGCATTTGGGAACATTTCTAATATTTGTGGTATTCGATAGCTTGAAGCAGGATTCTTCAAGAATAATTGTTTCCCTTTGTGTCCAAATGTAAGCATTTGAACGAGATAGTAATAGGCTTTTTTCCATTTCTTCATGTGTTTGGGCATTCCTTCAAAAGTAAGAAATTTCGAATATAAATCAAAATTTCTTGGGAAAATGAAACCAGTATAGTATCCATATCTTGTGAATGTTCCAATACAATATTCCTCTTCAGTAGGCTCTTCAACACCCATTATCACATTATCCATTGGACGAACATCAGGTAAAGATGCACTCATAATCCAGTTAGTAAATTTAGGAAAAGCAAGGTAAATGAGAGTTGCATAGCCTTCAATGTTAGAAACATAGCCTTTTGATTTGTCGTAAGCCATTAGAGTCATTAGATAGGTTGTACCTGTTCGATAATGACCAATAATAAAAATTGGATCTTCTTTTATTTCAGTTCTCTTAATTTTTCTGTGAAAACGTATTTTTTGAACTATAGACAATGGGAACATGACCATAGCTAGTCCCATTGCATACAAAAATCGTAACCAATATTTTGGGTAAACTTTGAATTTATTATCCCATAATACTCTGATGATATTTCCCAAAGTGTAACCAGCTAATGGTTCTTCGTGCACAATAAGCCAAGTTTTGTCATTACCCATAGATTTTCAATTCCTTTTGGGTTTTTAATGATTACTACTAGGAATGAGAAATATTAGTAGTATATATACATTTGATTGCAACAAAGAAAGATTCCATAAATCTGTAAACGAATATTTTAAACCGACAAAATACCATTTGAGCAAAAGGGAGATAACGTACATACTTGTTATAGCCTTTATCGGAATTATAAAAAAACTAAACTTCGGTTCAAATATCGAATGTTAACTCATCACTAACATTGAATGAACGAACTGTATCTTTTCCGAATCTCTTTCTGAGATAATCTGTAGCCTTCTTACCTGTACAATGACTGAAATAAAGAGTTGGTTTATTATACTCTTTTTCAAGTATTTTGGCAACATACTCTAAATCCTTCTCTTCAGTTAGAGCTACTAAATGGGTCCCTCCGATAATCATCTTGATGTCGTTGTTAGGGTGGATTTCCTTTGCTCTAGCACAGATATTTAGTACTCCCGCATGACCACAACCTAGGATTAAGACTAAGCCTTCTTTTGTTTTCAGAACAAGAGAAAGATCATCTAGAATATCGTCTTTAACATATTTATCATCCAGCTTTATTGTCAGTTTATCTATTTTGCAATGTTTTTCTTTCCATTCAGAAATTTCACCTGTTGTTGTTAAGAAAGGAGTTAATTCATATGGTTGAGTTACTAAAGTGAAATGAAGTTTATCTTTTATTTTTTCAGTTAGTTTTGGAAAACCAAAATTATACCGTCTACGTATTAATAAAATCATAATAATGTGCCAAAACTTTGCTAATCGCCTTTTCTTAATCGCATGAGGATGAGCAATGATGTTCAAGACAGGAGCTTCCCCTCTGGCATACATTAAAGCTTCAATTCCAAAAGTGTGATCCCAATGACCATGGCTTAGAATTGCTAAATCTATGGATTTTGGGTCAATATCTAGATATTTCATATTATGGATTAGAACAATACCTTGATCTCCTGCATCAAATAGCATCTTTCTATCTTCAAATTCAATAAGATAAGATAAACCATTCGAAGGGATAAAATCACTGTTGATTCTAACAGTATTATCTACAACATTGGTCAGCTTAATCTGCATTCTACTTCAGATTGATTATTACTCTGAATATTTAACTGTATCTTGTTTCTCTTAATATCGTGACGGGACAAAAATATTTTTAAGGGACGTAATTAATATTGTCTCAGACAATAAAATTTGTTGATCATAAAACGTGATTACTATGAATGAGGAAGAAAAAAAAGGTCCAGGAAGACCAAAAAAATATGCCGATGCCAAAGAACGAAAAAGAGCTTATCGCGAGCGTAAGAAAGAGGAAATAACAAAACTAGAAACAAGAGCAAAAAGAATAACCGAGTTACAAGATCGAGTAGATGATATGGAAAAAAGATTAATAAAATCTTCAGTTAAGAGAAAAAATCTTTCTCCAGAATATCTCGAAATACATGAGCAGATTAAAGCTCGTTCTATGAAATATGCTCCATCAGAACTTATTGAAATGGATATTGACCATCTTAAACGCATTCGTGATTCTATTAATTCTAGATACTATGGAAGTTTATATAATCCATTATTGTCCGCTTTGGAGAGTGCTATTATGCCCTCTGTTGATCGAGAGTTTGATTCTAGGAAATTAATGTCTGAAGATGTAAAAGCTCCTAGAAAAGAGATAGAGGAGAAATTAGCACAAATCAGAGATAAATCTACTCCGATTACTGAACAGAAAATTGATGAATATATCTTGAAATTAAAGGAACAAGGTGTTTCTATTTCTGATGATGATGAATTGGCAATCCGTTCAACTATGGAAAAACGAAATGGTACAAAACCAAAAGATTGGAAACATCTCAAAGATCCATATAGAACTGAACAACTATTTAACGTAATTCAAGAACTAATTCTTCTCTATGCAGTTGAAGCAGAAATTGCAAGAAGAGAAAGAGATGATACTTTTGATGTAACAATTGAGAAACTAGAAAGAAGGATTTTGGAACTTGAAAAAGTTAAACACGATGATAAATTATTACATGTAAAAACATTTGTCAACAAAATGGCAACTAAAGAGAAATAAGAAAACAAATACAGTTCAGAGTATCCCTCATCACTTTTTGAATAGGAAAATAAATTGTACAACTATATTTTGAAGTTAAATGTCTGTTTGACTACCTAAATCTCTTCTTCTCTGATTCGATAAAATCCATAGTATCAAGATAATAATATCAGCAATTAGAAGTGGTCCAACAAAAATGATTGAACCAAAGAAAAGTAGAGGACAATCATTCACACTTGCACCTATAATGAAACCAACTAGAACTATAACAACAGCACAACTCAAACCTATAAGTGTAAATTTAAGATTATTTGATTTCCTTTCTAATCTTGAAATTTCATTATCATCAAACATTAATGGCAGTATATCTTAAAAAATTAAAAACATTTCTGAAAAAAACTAACTTGCTCAAATACAGAAGAGGTTCATATGTAACTCATATCAAACAAAGAGTAAAAGTTATATTATCAGTGAGATACTTATTTTTTGGTGAGTGAATGACTCTCAAGCGACCTGATGCTTTTATTTGTAATAATTGTGATCATCGATTCAATAATGAAGAGAAAAAAACTCTAAAAGAAGAAATAGATGGAATTTTCACAACAAAAACTGTTTGTCCAAAATGCCTTTCTGCCAATATTAGAACCACAATTACAGGACAACGAGAAGCTGAGGAAACATAAAAAACGTATTACGAGGGTAGTTTCCTTATCATACTTATTTTATAATTACATGTTAGACATTTCCGATTATGAAACCTGAGAATCTTGTAGAGGAAATGGGTAAAGCTATAGTAAAAATGGACAAGAATCTTAAAAGCCTGAATAAGGAATTGGATAAGATACTAAAGAAATATCCAAAATATCTTGATAAAGAAGCTTCAAAGCTTAGTTATGCTATCCGAAAGTTTAATCATGGAAGATAAGTTTTACTCGATTGAGACCTTGTTTTTCTTCAAAAGAAACTTCATATTTATTGGTATTTTCATCTATTTGGACCTATTTCTTAAGAATTCTGTTATTTTAGCTTGTTTAAAGTCATAAAACTCTCTGTCTCATGTGAACAATTTTTAAATAAAGTATTCTTTGTATTAATCAAAATTACTTCTGGGTATAAAAAATGAAAGAGGTAAAAGTACTAATACCATCAGATAAGCTCGAGATAGTTAAAGAGTTAGAAGACAAATTAGGATTGGTTTTCTATATTACAATATTCGAGGATAGGGCAACTATTACATCGGTTGTCGAAAATCAGCATACTTCAACTCTCCTTGAGGAGCTTAAAGGTGTAGGAGTAGGGACTGTTTTTGGTAGCATTATTGTTTCTCCTGTTGCTATTCAGATAACTTCTGAGTCAAAAGATTTGCCTCTTAAGGGGCGAGGAATTAGTATTGATGAAATGATTTCAAGTACCAAAGGATTAGCTCTTCTAAATCCAACATTTATTGGTTTAATAATATTAGCTGGAGCATTAGCATCTTTTGGATTAGTTTATGACAATGTCATTATTATTATTGCAAGCATGATTATTGCTCCACTCTTGGGACCAATTGCATTAGCTGTTATTAGTTCCATGACTCCTCAAAACATCTATTCCAGAAGATCTCTTTTAGCTGAAATTACTGGTTTAACATTAATAATCTTATTTGGTCTCTTTGTAGGATTGAGTTTTTACTACGCTAATCCAACTCTTATCACTGATAACATTTCAAATCCAAGCTCGCAAATAGCAATCAGAATCGAACCGAGAATCGGTGATATTGTTTTTGCAATAGCTAGTGGTCTCGCTGCTGGGATTTTTATTATGAGAGGAGAGAGTACAGCAATTGTGGGTGTAGCAGTTGCAGCATCACTTTGTCCTCCCGCTGCTAATGTTGGTGTATTAATAGGTGCAAGATTATTTACTGAGGCACTTGGTTCTTTGATTTTACTTGTTTTAAATGTAATAGCCATATATGCAGCTTGTGCGTTAATTTTCTGGACAACTCAATCGCTAGTTAGAGGAGGAACGGTTACTATAAGACAATTTAAGAGAATTAGTCGAAAATACATGATTCAAATTATTATGACATTAGTGATACTAATTACGATTATTCTACTAATTGTATTCTATCGAGACATCTTTCTGTGAAAGAATAACTAAATTAGTAATAACGATTTACTGATTTAACTGTGATAATCTAGTTTTACCTGAAATGCTCAGTCATTGATTTCATGACCATTTTTACAGCATATTGAGCTTCCTCTGTGAGGTCAGTTAAACCTTTTCCACAATGTGGGCAAGGTTCAAAACCATCGGGATCACTTTTTGTGAATTTTTTACCACAAGCAAAACAATAGACAGTGTTTGGAAGTTGAGTCTTCATAATCAAAGTGGACAATGTGCTCTACTCAAATAAACCTTTTGTGTCAGATTAATGCGAAAATAAAATTATCGAGAAAAATATATATGCGATTTGGTAGAATTGTAATTTCAGTGTTTTTCTTGAAGAAGAGATAGTTCTTCCTCTTTCTCTTTTTACTGCTCTCAATATCCTAAAGATTTATTATTCTTTTTTCACCTAATCATTTAACATGGATTCAGTTGAAAAGATATCTGAAAAATTCACCATAATAAACGCAATAGATTATGGTGAAGCAAAAATAGGACCTGTAATGCGAATGATAATGGGTGCTCACCCCGAGTTACGAAAAGAAGCTGATAAAGTGAAAGCAATAGTAGCTGAAAAAGTGAGTTACATTAATTCTTTAAAGCAAGAAGAGATACAACACCTCGCAAAGCAGCAATATCCTGAACTACTTCAAGAAGAAGTAGAAGCTGAATCTGAAGATGTAGATTTCATCAGAGCTATCATCAATGAACACAATAAAACAGGAAGATTTGGAGGAAGAGTGCATACTCGATTTCCTCCTGAACCAAATGGTTGGCTGCATATTGGACATGCGTGTTCCATTTTAATGAATCATAAGATAGCAATGGATTATGGTGGAAGATTCAATTTCCGATTTGATGATACCAATCCATTGAAAGAAGAAGAAGAATATGTAAAAGCTATGATTGAGGATGCAAAGTGGTTAGGAGTCTATAAAGAATATGAAAATGGAACAAATAACATCTTCTTTGGCTCCGATTATTTTGACCAATTATACGATTATGCAATGCAATTGGTGAAGAAAGGTATAGCTTATATTGATGATTCAACTGTCGAAGAAATTCGTGAAATGAGAGGAACTGTTGTAGAACCTGGGAAAGAAAGTCCATATAGGAATCGATCTATTGAAGAAAATATAGATTTATTTGAAAGGATGAAAAATGGGGAATTTCCAAATGGAGCTAAAGTTCTGAGAGCGAAAATAGATATGGCTCATACAAATATGCTGATGCGTGATCCAATTATTTTTCGAATTCTACATGCCCCTCACCATAATACTGGAGATAAATGGTGCATATACCCAATGTATGA
>JAGLRO010000047.1 GCA_023136245.1 Candidatus Heimdallarchaeota archaeon | reverse complement strand
ACATCTCTTACATTCAAACAAAAACAAAAAAAGGGGATCATATTGGGTAAAGTACCAAATGTATCAAAAGATGAATTTGATGAAATCTTAAAAGCAGAAACAATGCCAATTATTGTAGATACATGGGCTCCTTGGTGCGGTCCATGTAGGAGTATAGAACCGTATTTTGAACAGCTCTTCGAAAAATATAAAGAGAGAATGAGATTTCTCCGAATGAATATGGACCAAGAATCAGCATTCGCACAAAAATATATGATCGCAAGTTTACCTACTTTTATAGTTTTTAAAGAAGGAAAACCGTTTAATTCTTTAATAGGTGCAAATCGACCAAAATTACTGAAACTGATTGAAGAAACGCTGAAAAAGGATTAGATTAGTTAAATTTTTAGGGAGGTTTATTTCTTTAAATTCAGAACAAGTATCTTTCAAGTGAACTCAATTGTTTAACGAAAAGAAGAAACTGATATTCCCCGATGGCTTGTATGAATACTTAGTAAGACAAGCAAACAATTCTTTGGAAGAAAATTTCATTAGAATATCATTTCCTATTGTAGAAATCGAATTCCCTAAATTTAGAAGAAAAGGAAGCTCAAAAACTGTTGAATGGTTATTCGAAGAGCTCAGTAAAAGACTTGTATCGATTTCAAAGAAATATGATTTAGATATCTCACAGAGTTCTCATAGAAAAGATTTGATGATAGATTTTAAAGAAAATTCTATGTCATACAAAATAAGAATAAATGGATATTATTACATCCCAGTGAAATCATTTGGAAACATGATTTCAATATCTGTTTGGAGTTACATTGTTTTCACTCTAGGTAAGAAACCTAGTGAGGATGAAGAAGCTCGTCTTTTGAATAAGAAATTTACGGACAATTTTGAAGATTTCAAAAATCATTGGAATCGAATACCAAGAAAAAGGATTCCTCTTGATGAGGAGAAATCATGCTATATCTGCGGAAAACCAGCATATTCCTATAACAAATGGAAATATAAATCCAAAGAAGTTCAAGAAGATGTTATTACTCCTGTCTGTAAAACACATAAAAATAGATTAATTTGAACTGAAGACTGAAAAGTTTAATAATTCTTCTAGCTATTTTCAAATTAATGTTAGATGGACTATCACCCGAGAAAAAAAATGAACTTTTACATGTTTTAAGAGATATTTCTAAAGAGTGTAATCTGGGAGCGATTGCTGTAGTTCGTCAAGAAGGTCAAGAATTAGCATTCTTTGCAGAAAAAGGAACAGATCAAGTTGTTATGTCAGCACTAGCTTCAGCATTAAATTCTATAGGACAACAAACCGTAAAACAAATTAAATGTGGAAATCTTGATCAAGTTATTATCAAAGGAACAGAAGGTTTTGTTATTCTACAAAATCTTGATACATACATTGTTTTAGCAGCTTCAAGAGAAATTTACAGTCTAGCATTAGCAATGAATGTCTTAAGCAAGTATGGAAAGAATGTTTATAAAATCCTTATTTCTTAATTCGAACTCTTCTATAGAGTAAAAGAAATGTAGTAGAGATTACTAAGGAGAAACCAATAATTAATGGTCCCCAAGAGACTTTTGCGAGAAAATTTATTGTCCAAGATTCTGTTCCTGAAAGTGATCTAATTCTTAGAATATATTCACCTGGAGATGCTTTCAGATCAGAAAGTTTGAAAGAGAATGAATAGGTACCATTTGAAAAATCCTCAAAATCGTAATATCTAGTTAGAATTTCATCTTTTGTTTCCAAAGTTAAATAGAAATCCCAGTTTTTGATTGTCTTATATTGATTATAAACGTTGATTTCGATTTGTATTGGGTCATCATATTTCACTTCTATTTTATTTATCTCATAATCAAATAACAGACTTCTTACTGAAGAAGCATAAAGAAGGTTTCCCAACATTTCATTATTACT
>JAGLRO010000046.1 GCA_023136245.1 Candidatus Heimdallarchaeota archaeon | reverse complement strand
TAGGTACAGCTACTGCGCTATGGGGTATTACTGCAGGAGTTTATTTGGCATTGGTTGGACCACAAGGAATACAAGAATTAGGTCAATTAATTGTGCAAAAATCGCAATATGCGATGAAAAAACTTTCAGAAATTGAAGGAGTAAAAATACCATTTGATCAATCTTCTCATTTCAAAGAATTTGTTGTAGATTTCAGTGATGCTAGTAAATCTGTTAGAGATGTGAACAAAATTTTGCTTAAAAAAAGAATCTTTGGTGGTAAGGATATTTCTGTTGAGTTCCCTGAACTAGGAAATTGTGCAGTTTATTGTGTGACTGAAATTCATACAAAAGAAGATATTGATAGACTTGCCATGGCTTTGGATGAATATTTGAATAAGGGGGGATCATCATGAATAGAAGAAATAAAGTAAGAAATTTTCATCAAGCTAAATGGGACGAACCAGTTATTTATGAAATAAGCAACGAAGGGGAAAGAGGTATCTTATTTCCAGAAATTGAAAGCGAAATTCAGAAAATCGTTGGCGATGGAATTTCCAAACTACCTGAAAACATGATTAGAAAACAACCACCCAATCTTCCAGAGCTTTCTCAAATGCAAGTACTGAAGCACTATCTTCGTCTCTCTCAACAAACTCTAGGGGCTGATTTAAACGTTGATATTGGTCAAGGAACATGTACAATGAAATACAGCCCAAAGATAAATGAAAAATTAGCTTCTTCACCAAAGTTATCTGAACTCCATCCATCACAAGATGAAAGCACTGTTCAAGGAATATTAGAAGTAATCTATAAACTTGATTTGTTCCTCCGGGAAATTTCAGGATTAGATAAGTTTACCTTTCAGCCGGGTGGTGGTAGTCAAGCAATATTTGCAATGGCTTCTATTATTCAAGCTTACCATGACAGTAACGATGAATCAGAAAAACGAGATGAAATAATCTCAACAATGTTTTCCCATCCATCAGATGCTGCTGCTCCTAATGTCAAAGGGTATAAGGTGATTAATATTTATCCAAATGAAGATGGATTGCCTGATATTGAAGCTTTAGAAAAAGCTGTCTCTGAACGTACAGCTGGATTATTAATTACTAATCCAGAAGATACAGGAATCTTTAATCCAAAAATAAGAGAGTTTACACGGATTATTCACGGAGTTGGTGGTATTTGTGGTTATGATCAAGCTAATGCCAATGGCATTCTAGGGATTACCAGAGCGAAAGAGGCAGACTTCGATCTTTCTTTCTTTAATCTTCACAAAACCTTCTCTTCTCCACATGGTTGTGGAGGTCCTGCTACTGGGGCTCTTGGTGTAACCAAAGAATTCATAAAATATCTTCCTGTTCCTTTAGTGGAATTTGATAAAGAAAAATATTATTTCGATTATGATGTTCCCAAAAGTATAGGTAAAGTAAGATCCTTTTATGGAGTGGTCCCTGCTATTTTGAAGGCATATTCATGGATTATGAGTTTAGGTAGTGATGGATTAAAGGAAGTATCCCAAATCGCTGTACTAAATAATAATTATCTATTGAAAAAAGTGTTAGAAATTCGTGGTGCAAGTGCCCCATATGCAAAGGGAAAGCATAGAATTGAACAAGTTCGTTACAGTTGGGAAGAGCTTTATCAAGAAACTGGAGTAACAACAGAAGACATTACTTGTCGAATGGTGGATTTTGGTTTTCACATGTGGTCAAGCCATCATCCATTTATTGTCCCTCAACCATTTACACTAGAACCCACTGAATCTTACTCTAAAGCTGAACTAGATGAATATATTGCAGGATTGAAAAAAGTAGTTGAAGAAGCATATGAAAATCCTGAGCTAGTAAAGAACGCTCCTCATAGAAGTGTTGTACATAAAATTAATACAGATTCACTAGACGATCCAGCAAGGTGGGCTATTACTTGGAGAGCTTATTTGAAGAAAAAAAATAAAACATTATAAGATGATTTAAAATGAAAAAAATAGGTCTAATTGTAAACCCCATTGCTGGAATGGGAGGTAAAGTTGGACTTAAAGGAACTGACGGAATAGATACTTTGGCAAAAGCAAAAAGCCTAGGTGCTGAACAAGTATCACCAGAACGTTCAATGAAAGCATTGAAAAGTTTTGTATCCCTTAGACATGAAATTGAATTAATAACTTATCCTAGTGATATGGGAGAAAATATAGCTAGACAGGCTGGTTTTAATCCGAAAGTAATAGGGTCAATAAAAGAAGGAAAAACTACAGCTGATGACACTAAACAAGCATCCAAAGATTTCTGTGAACTTAACATAGATCTTTTACTTTTTGCTGGAGGAGATGGTACAGCTCTCGATATCTGCAAAGCAATTGGAGATCAAGTTGTTGTACTAGGGATACCAACTGGTGTTAAAATGCATTCTGCTGTTTATGCTTGTAATCCAATGAAAGCTGGGGATTTGGTTGCGTTATTCGTTCAAGGAAAGGTTACAGAATTAAAAGAAGCTGAGGTTATGGATATTGATGAAGAAGCATTCCGATCAGGCGTAGTATCTGCAAAGTTATACGGTTACTTAAAAATCCCTTTTGAGAGAAGGCATATCCAAGGAATGAAAACAGGAAGCTTGCCCTCTGAGAAGTATTTTCAAGAAGCGATTGCTCAAGAAATTATAGATGATATGGATGAAGATTATCTCTATGTCATTGGACCTGGTACAACTACTAGATCAATCATGGAAAAATTAAAACTAGATAATACATTGCTAGGAGTAGATTTAATTTATCAAAAAAAACTTATTGATAAGGATCTGAATGAGAAAGAATTACTTGAACATTTAAGTGGAAAGAAAGCTAAACTGATTATTACTCCCATTGGAGGGCAAGGTTTCTTATTAGGTAGAGGTAATCAACAAATAAGTCCAAAAGTGATTAATGAAGTTGGTGTGGATAATATTATTATTGTTGCTACAAGGCAAAAAATAAATTCACTAAATGGTCAACCTTTCTTAGTTGATTCAGGAGACAACGAATTAGATAGAAAATTAAGTGGTTACGTCAAAGTAATAACTGGATATCATGAAAGTGTTGTTTATAAAACAGCTTTTTGAAAAAAATGCTACATGAACAAAAAATGAAAGAACAAAGTTCAGGGTGTAGAAATTATGCAGAATTTCCGAAATAGAGTTACGTGAATAATACATAAATAATACGTTTTTAAACATCTTTTCACAAGATTTTTTAAGAAGCTTATTTTCAGTTTAATATTATGAAAAAACGTGAGTTGATTTCAACAATAATGCTGATTTTAGGAGCAGCTTTGATAACAGCTGCCTTAATAATCGTGTATATTGCTTACCCAAATAGAGCAAATCCTATTGATAGCGCTATTGCAGATTTCTTTTCAGCATATGTCAGCGGTACCTTGACCACAATAATGGAAGTGATTACTTACTTAGGTGAGTCAATAATCTATATTGCAGTTCTAATGATTCTTTACTATGTTTGGGATAAGAAAAAAGCTTACAAAACCATCTTTGTTCTGATTTCTTCAATTGAGATAAATGCTGTAGCTAAAGGAGCTTTTCGACTTGATAGACCTGATGATAGCTGGGGTTATGATGCAGTAGAAAAAACATCTTATGGTTTACCCAGTGGTCATGCACAGATAAGCACAACATTCTGGGGATCTCTTTCAATAATTATTTCAAAATGGGGTATGCTCACAGTAGGTATTGCATTACCTTTACTCATAGGTTTCTCTCGAATCTTCTTAGTTGTTCATTGGTTTACTGATGTATTGATGGGCTTTGGCCTTGGTTTGATAGTTCTAGGTCTTTTCATATTCTTAGATGAACCAGTATCAAATTATTTTGAAAAGAAATCAATAACGATGAAGATGCTAACGATTTTAGCAATATTCATAATTTTTGCAATTCCAATAATCTTCTTACACAGAGGTAGTGTACCAAATGAATTTAAACTGAAAATAAGTATCCTCAAAGTACTAGTACTCTTTGCAACAGCATCTCTTTCTTACATTGTAGAAGGTAAACTTGTAGACTTTAATAGTAAAGCAGACAAATGGTGGAAAGTTCTTTTAAGACTATTAATCGTCATAATCCCTATAGCTATAATATATGTGTATGATGAGATTCTAACAGATGATATGACACTCAATGCTCTGAAAATTTCTCTTGATATGGTCATTTATGGATTAATGGGACCAATACTAATACTGTTACTACCTTGGGTAATTAAGAAACTCGATTTATAAGAGGGGGAACATTTTCCTTTTTCTTTTTTTTCAACTTAATCCATTATGCTATGTCATTCTGTCTTTCAACATTAGATTTTTAAATCAACTAAGGTTTTGCTAATTTAGTTAAAAGAGGATACTCAAATGAGTGAGGAAATCAAACTCTTCGGTAAATGGGACTTCGATGAAGTTGCAGTCAATGATTTAGGTTTACAAAGATACATCTCTTTACAACCGGTATATTTCCCTCATTCTGGCGGAAGAAATCAAGATCAAAGATTTAAGAAAGCTGAAATGAACATCGTTGAAAGATTTGTTAACAAGCTAATGAGAAAGGGAAAGAATGCTGGAAAAAAACAAAAAGCTATAAACATCGTTAGAGTTGCATTTGAAATTATATATGAAAGGACAGGACAAAATCCTGTTCAAGTGTTAGTGGATGCTATTTGTAGAGTTGCACCAAGAGAAGAAACAACTCGTCTAACTTATGGTGGAGTAGCACAACATATATCGGTCGATGTATCCCCTTTAAGAAGAGTTGATTTAGCATTAAGATTCCTTGCTACAGCAATGTATCAAAAAAGCTTTAACAATATCAAAAGCGCTGAAGAAGTTGTAGCAGAAGAACTAGTACTTGCTGCAAGAAGTGAACAATCAAGTGCAGCTGTAAAGAAGAAACAAGAAATTGAACGAATTGCTCTATCAGCAAGATAAAAAGGTGAATAAATATGGGTAAAAGACCAGCGAGATGTTATACAAAAGTTTCCGGTCCTGCTAATACACGTGTGGGTAAATATGTTAGAGGAGTACCTGATTCCAGGATTAGAGCATATGATACAGGTAACAGAAAAGGAATCTTTCCAGTTCATATCCATCTTGTTTCAAAAGAAAAATGTCAAATCAGACATACTGCATTAGAGGCAGCAAGAGTTGCAACTAATAGACATCTTCAAAAAAACCTCGGAATTGATAACTACCAAATGACAATAAGAATTCATCCCCATCACATCCTAAGAGAAAATAAGATGATGGCAGTTGCAGGCGCAGATAGGATACAGGATGGAATGAGAAAATCTTTTGGAAAGCCAACAGATAGGGCAGCAAGAGTCAAGGAAGGACAAGAACTAGTAACAGTCAGAACATTCGCTGATAATTATTTTGTAGCTCTAGATGCTCTGAAGAGATCAGCTGACAGATTCCCTACACCCTGTTCATACAAAATTGGACAAGGTCAAGAACTAGTAGATGAATTCATGAAGAAAACGCAGAAATAACACAATATTTTTTGTAAAAGTTCTTTGATTTTTCTATTTACTTAATCTATCTTCAACTATTCTTGAGAAGATTTCTGGAAATATTATGTCTTGATTTAAACAAAAGAAATAAAAATGAATAGAGAATTTGAGATTAAATCATGGCTCGGTAGCTCAGCTGGAAGAGCGCAAGACTCATAATCTTAGAAATAAGGGCTAGATTATAGCAGCTAGAAAGCCTCAGGTGAGAAATCTTGAGGTCGCGAGATCGAAACTCGCTCGAGCCACCATCTCTTTATTCTAAATTTTTCTTCTTAATAGTCACAACTTGTGTTCACTTCTTGTGGTCAACCTATTTTTAAAGGGCTGTTTAGTTTTAATTAGTGAAAAAAAATGACCAAAAAAATAAAAAATCAAGTAAAACTGGCTGAACAGATAAAGAAAGAGAGAATTAAAGCCTTAAATTCTATGATTTTACATCGTGGCTCTCTTCTTTAATCTTGTTTTTACTTTATTTCTATAATTTCTGTAATTGATGATTTTTAATAATGTCCGTTTCTTCTTCTACTGTAACTTTTATCATGTTGTCTCCTTGAGTGATTTTGTTAACAACATTCATTCCTTCTACAACCTTTCCAAAAACTGTATGCTTATCATTTAAGTGCTTACAATTGTCTGGGTTAAGAACAATAAAGAATTGCGAACCATTTGTATTTGGTCCTGAATTAGCCATACTCAAAGCTCCCAAAGTGTGTTTTTGAACTGGATTATCTACTTCATCTGCAACTTGATATCCTGGTCCTCCTCTACCTGATCCAGTAGGATCTCCTCCTTGAACAACAAATTCTGGTAAGACCCTATGAAAAGTAACTCCATTATAATAATCTGATTTTGCTAAACTAACAAAATTCTTTACAGTGTTTGGTGCATGCTCATCGAAAAACTCGATAGTAAATATTCCTTTATTTGTTTCAACTTTTGCTTTTGTCATTCCTATTCCTCTCCATTCTTTAGTTCTTTCCTTTTATATGTATAGTGATGTAACAACCTCTTAACCTTGCATCAAGGTTCCTTCACTGGAAAGTGACCTAAACAAAAAGGTTGTTTCACAAAACACTTACCCTTCTAATAAGGTAGTGAATACTTTCAGTAACCTCTGTAACATTTAGAACCCCTCTTGTTCGACTGGAAACTTACTTATATGTTGTCAGAAGGTTATTATCTATTCACTTTGTAGCTCATTGATAAAGTAAAGTCTGATGTTTCTGGTTTGAACCTATGAAAACCTTAATAATAAGAGGATTTGAGGAGTTTTTGTGTCTCTTCCTCCTGAATTAATATTGACAAAAAAACAAGAAAATGAAATAGATGCAATGCTAAAAGCTACTATTCGAGAGGCTCCTAATTTCTGGGAAAATGGTATTAGTAAGACTCTCTATATTCCAGTTGATGATGGTGAAATAAGAGTTTTTCATGTTAAACCAAAAAAACCCATCTCTAAGAGACCAGTTATTTTCGTACCAGGTTGGGGTGGGATTCTTGAAGGTTATACTGATGTTTTTGAGGTTCTTCATGATAAAGTTGAATTCTTTTATGTTGAAACAAGAGAAAAAAGCAGTAGCAAATTGAATAGAAAGAAAGCAAAAATGGATATGAACCAAAAAGTAAAGGATGTAAGTGATGTAATAAAACATCTAGGAATTGACACAGATGATTTCGTTTTATATGGAACTTGCTGGGGCTCAGCAATAATATTACATGGATTAGTTGAAAATACTATAACAGCTCCTACAATAGTAGCCCATGATCCAATGCATACATTATGGTTTCCTAAATGGTTTCTTAGATTTGTTGCACCTTTACTGCCTGTTTTTGTCGCAGAAATGCTTAAACCAATCTTGAGAAGAATTCAATTAAGAGGGATGAATGAAGAAGTACAAAGACAAAGAGCAGAAGCATTTATCGATAATGCAGAAGCTTGGAAGTGGAAGAAAGCAGCAGAATCTGTAAAAGATTTTGAACTTTTTGGTAACCTTTCATACATTAAAGATGAAGTATTTGTTTTTAATGGAACACAAGATAAAGTACATAACCAATTAACGTATCCAAAAATGGCAAGAGAAATACCTCAGGGAAGATTCATTTACATGAAAACAAATGAATCATTGAGAGAACGATTGCAAGGTTTAATTGTTCTAGAGTTCTCCAAAGTAACAAAAGAAGAAGGTCTACCTGAATCACTAGCTGAATTTGAAAAGGATTTGAAAAGAAAATCTGAATGAATCTGTTAGACCATTATGAAGAGTAAGGAGATCATCATTAAGAGTATAGCTAATAACTGAATAATCTCACTAATTTTCGCTCTTTTTTCAATATTTGGTTTTAATATTTCATCTCTTTCCCAAAATGAATTAATGTCTTTTCTCCTCTTTATCATTTCCTTTACAAAAGGTTCAATTTGAATTCCTAATCCTAGTACTAACAGAATTACTGATGTTGCTGCCATTATTGCATATGTAACAAATCTTATTCCTTCTGAAAATAGGCTTATTACTCCTGAAAAATCCAAGGTTGTTACAACAACCCAGAAAATCAGAATTATTATTGTCATCCTTACTCTTTCATTTATGATTCTTAGTTCCTCTTTGATAACTACAGATACCATCTTAATTTCCTCTGTTCTCAATTATTTCTTCAATGTTTCTAACAGTTCTTTCTATCCAATCAAATCTCTCTTGAGTCGGTGATTCGTAGTAAATTCGAATTTTCGGTTCCGTACCTGATTTTCGTATTAATATCCAAGTTCCATCTTCAAAATCATATCTAAGTCCGTCAATGGTTAGTTCCTTTTTCTTCTCGCTACTCATTGATTCTTTCAGCTTTGTTTTACATTTTTCGAATATTTCTATAACTTTTCCTTCCTCGACAAGATAAGCTTTTCTCTCCGCTATGTGAATTGGAATTTCCCTCATTACTTCAGAAACAGTTGTTTTACGAGAAATAATTACTTTCAAAAATTTAAGCAGAGCATATAATCCATCTATCCAGAAACCCCAATTGGGGAAAATGGGTTTCCACGGCTCTGCAGCAAAGACAATTCTTTTTCCTTGATCAATTAGTTCTTTTCCTTTAGTATGAAGTTCTCCTAATTTTGTTCTGACTACTTCGATTCCATATTTCTCAACAATTTTATCAATAGTTGTTGAAGAATCAATACTAACAATTATCTCTCCTTGTCCATGCTCTTTGATTACAAGAGTTGCTAGCAATGCGTTAATTCTTGACAGCTCAATAAAAATTCCATTTTCATCAATGACCGCTAATCTATCTCCATCCCCATCAAATGCAAAACCCAATAACTTTTCTTTTCTGCAAAGGTTCATTAGTACACTAAGATTTCCTGGACTTGGTTCAGCTAATCTTCCTGGAAAATAACCATCGACATGAGAATTTATGGCTGTTACTTGAAATCCTAGCTCACTTAGAAGCGTTGGTGCGAGTTCAGACATTGGTCCATTTGCACAATCTAGAATAACCTCTTTTCCTTCTCCATCTATTATTATTTCATTCATCAATCTAGTTTTATACATATCATTTGCATTAGTTATTACTCCTTGAGGAATAATGGTGTCCCATTTTTCGTGCAGGATTGAAATACTCTTTTTCCTATTTTCAACAATCAGATTTTCAATTTCATTTTGTTCATCTTCAACAAATTCTCTTCCATCTCTTAACACTTTAATCCCATTATCTGCAGGAGGATTATGTGATGCTGTAATATATATGGCTATGGTGTGTTTTTCATCTAGAGTTAAATTGGCAATAACAGGGAATGTGCATAAACCTACAATATATGCCTTGTTCCCTGCTAGAGAAACTGCTGCTGTTGCACACTGACTTAGAGCTTCAGATGATGTTCTTGCGTCATGACCAACAACAATTCCTTCTGTTGGGTATATTTTTGAGACTGCTTGACTAACTTGAAAAACAAGATCTGCTGTAACTTTTGAGCCAAAGGGTCCTCTTATTCCCGCTGTCCCAAAAAGCTTAGGCCTTTCATTCATTTGATTCTAGGCTCTCTCTTTGTAATATAACTGTTTTCCTCTGAAAAAATTAAAAAAAATTATGAATCATCTTAGTCAGATTTAAAGAAGTCTGATAATGATTTTTGTTTACTTTTGCTCTTACTCTGAGTGTTATGGATATGAGTAGTTTCATTTGTGGTACTGTTTAGTGTTTTTTTTATCTCTTCAAAATGCTCATTGTAAGTTTCCATAATATTGTAATTTCTTAAAATGTATGCTGGGTGATAAGTAACAAATATTCCTAAACCATAATTTGTATTGTGTTGTTTTCCAACGTACTTTGTGACTTTTGCTTTTGGAATAAAAAATTTGAGAGCAATACCCCCTAATGTAACAATCAATCTTGGATTAAGCAGTTTAAGTTGTTTGAATAACCATCTATCACCACAAAAACGGAGTTCAGATTCTGTGGGTGTTCGATTACCTCTTTCGTTTGTTGTAGGACGACATTTGATGACGTTTAAAATACTCACATCATCTCTCTCTAGTCCAATACCTTCAAGCATATTATCTAACAATTTTCCAGATCTTCCAACAAAAGGTAAACCTTTCTGATCCTCATAGTATCCTGGAGCTTCTCCGACAAAACAAATTCCATTACTCTGTCCATAAACACCTGGTACTACTTGCGTTCTATTTTCCTTTAGTTGACAAGCTACGCATGCTTTTATTTCATTGGTAAGTTGGACGAGAGCATCCTCTGACATTGTCAGTTTCCTCGCATAAAATACTGAAAAATAGAGTTTATTAAGGTATTCCCAATAGAAGCAATGGTTATGTTGAAAGATATAATAATGGAAGCAGATTATCTGGTTTGTTGTAATGAAAAAAACCAGATAATCAAAGATGCTGCTGTATATATTTCTAATAGTAAAATTGTTGCAGTAGGAACAAAAAAAGCAATAGTGAAGGATTATTCAGCAACAAAAATAATCGGGGGGAAAGATAAGATTTTGTTACCTGGATTAGTTAACACACACAGCCATAGTGTTCAAGCATTATTGAGAGGAAGAGCAGATGATTTAGCACTTCTAGATTGGTTAAGAACTGTAGTTCTGCCTGGTGAATCAGGTTTCACTCCAGATGAAGTATATACATCCTCTCTTTTGGGATTTGCTGAGATGATAAGAACAGGAACTACTACAGCAAATGATATGCTTACTACTCATAATACTGAAAGAGGAATTCAAGCTGCAATTGATATCGGTATTAGAGCAAGAATTGGAAAAATGCTGATGGACACGAATAATGATTCTCCTGATATAATCAAAGAAGATTCTGAAACTAATATTGAATCAGCGACACGACAAATTGAGAAATTTCATGGATATGCAGATAACAGAATTAAATATTCCTTAAATGCTCGTTTTCTTCTTTCATGCTCTCCAGAATTAATGAAAAGAATAGCAGAAACACAAAAAATCTATCCAGATTTGATGATACATTCTCATGCATCAGAATCAAAAGCTGAATGTACCGAAGTGGAAAAGACCTATAATATGTCATATATTAGAGCTCTTAAAAATATGGGTGTACTGGGATTCGAAACAATTTTAGCTCACGGAATTTGGTTAGATGACGAAGAATACAAAATAATCAAAGAAACAAATACAAGAATTGCTCATAATCCAAGTAGTAATTGCAAACTTGCGTCAGGTATATGTGATGTCCTAAGATATCAAGAAATGGGAGTGCTTGTTGGGATTGGTACAGATGGATCTCCTTGTAACAATAATTTTGATATGTTTTCAGATATGAGGTTAGCAACCTTTTTGCAGAAAGTTAAACATCTTAATGAAAAAGCATTACCAGCAAGAAAAGTACTAAGGATGGCTACAATAGAAGGTTCAGCTGCTCTTAATTGGGAACAAGAAATAGGTTCAATTGAAAACGGAAAGAATGCTGATCTTGTTATGGTCGATATCAACAACCTAAATGCATTACCTCTATATGATCCAGTATCACATCTTGTTTATTCAGCATCAGGGAAAGATGTTAGTTTAACAATGATAGATGGCAAGATTGTTTATCAAGATGGTCAATTCAAAACATTAAACTATGAGACATTAAAAAAAGCTGTAATTCAATATCAAAACAGCTGGATTGAATGAAATGAAAGAACTATCTGTATCATCACCGGGAAGAATATGTCTTTTTGGAGAAGATGTTGATTACATGCGATTAGAAGTCATTACTATGGCTATAAATCAAAGAATTGAAATCAAAGGTAAAGTAACAAACGATGGAATAATTAGGATAAATCTGAGAGATTATAACAAAAAGATAAAATTCAGTAATCAAAAACAGAAGATAAAAACAAAGAGAGATTATATCGCATCAGCATTCAATTTATACTACGAAGAACTTCCATCAAATTTTGGTGTAAAGATGAATGTAAGTTCAAATTTACCTATTGGTAAAGGTCTCTCATCATCCTCGGCATTTGTTTCAGCACTAGTAGCTTTTTTCGACAGAGCTGCTGGACTAGATTCTAGTAATCATGAATTAGCAAGAAAAGCATATCAAGCAGAAGTAGTTAATATGGGGGAACCAGGAGGAATAATGGATCATTTTGCAAGTATTATGGGCGGGATAATTTATCTTGAATGCAGTGAACCATACAAATGCGAAATTTTAGATCTAGACTTAAAAGGACTTGTAATTGGTGACACACTGAAAAGAAAAGAGACTGTTGAAACACTAATTGTTAGAAAAAGAGAAATTGAATCTGGAATCAGTGAAATGATTAATTATGACGATAGTTTTAACATAATGACTTATACTCTAAATGAAGTTAAGGAATTATACAACAAAAAGAAATCTGTTAATGTAAAACGATTACTTGGTATTCTTGGAATAAGAGATGTTGTTAGAGAAGGATATGCTATTCTTAAATCCAAAGACATAAACAAAAGAAAAATTGCTAATTTAATTAATAAACATCACAAGTTTCAGAGTGAATATTTCGAAAATGTGACTGAAAAGATGCAAGAATTAATAGATATTTCGAAAAAGAATGGGGCACTCGGTTGTAAATTGTTAGGGAGTGGTAATGGAGGTTCATTTCTTGCTTTCGCACCAGGTAGAGAAGATGAAGTTATAAAAGCAATTCAAGCTGGTGGTGGTGGTGCTTATAAAGTAAGGAAGGACAAAGGATTGAGTTTTTAACATTCTATTGAAAAGCAGTTTCAAGATATAGGATACAAAAGATTGAAAAAGTATTAATGTAAGAGCAGGGAAAAGAAAAGAGTATGATGGAATTTGGATGATGAATGTCTTTTTTGCAAAATAGTCAAAAGAGAAATCCCTAGTTATTCTCTATATGAGGATGAGGAAATCAAAGTCTTTCTAGACATATTTCCAGTATCAAAAGGACATTGTCTTTTGATTCCAAAGAAACATTATGAAACAATCTATAATGTACCAGAAGCAGAGATGATTCTATTGAATAAGTTACCCATGATAGCGAAACGGATGAAAGAAGTCACTGGGGCAACAGGAATAAATATTCTACAGAGTAATGAAAAAGATGCTGGACAAATTATTAACCACATCCATTTTCATATCATACCAAGATTTCCGGAAGACAATATTATCAAATTTCCTCCACAATCTGAACTTAAGGATGAAATTGCTAGAGAATTAATGGAGAAATTCAAACATTAAGGTTAACTTTAATCAAAAATAAGCACAAGATTAATAATGAAAGAGAAAGGTATGACTAAAAGGGGAAAAAGCATGGCAGAAGAAGAGGTTCAAGGTAAAAAGTATATATTCAAAATTGTTCTTCTAGGGGATCCAGGTGTTGGTAAAAGTTCATTAATTACGAGGTTTGTACATAACCGATTCCAAGCCTCATATCTTATGACAATCGGTGTTGACATTTTAAGTAAACAACTTTTTGTTGATAAAGATGAAGTTTTGTTTCTAATTAGTGATATTGGTGGACAAGAAAGATTCGCTTCAGTTAGAGAAAAATTCTATCGTGGTGCTCGTGGATGTTTTCTTGTTTTCGATTTGACACGTAATAATACACTCTCATCAATAAAAGAATGGAAAAGAGGTCTAGATGGTGTTGAAGAAGATGTCATTTATTTCCTAATTGGTAATAAAGCTGATCTTAAAGAACAAGTAGCTGTCGCTGATGAGAGCACTAAAGCAATAATTAAGGAATTGGGTATTCAAGAAGATTCATTCTTTATTACATCAGCTAAAACAGGAGAAAAAGTTGAAGAAGCATTTAGGACCTTTTCAAAGGAATTGATGAAAGCAGTTGAGAAGAAGAGAGTAGCGGTAGGCTCTGAATAACAAAGAAAACCAATCTTTATAGTTTTTAATTTTTTATAATTAGTATTCTTTAGAAAGATGGCGAGGCAGCCGGGATTTGAACCCGGGTCCATGGAGTTCAGCACTCGTAACTGACAGTTACTCGTTTGACAGTCCACGATCATCGGCCGAGCTAAACTACTGCCCCATGAGTTTGTTTTTCGTTTCCTTTCTGTGTGATTTTTTTTTAAATATGTCGGTATTTCATACAACTTTAATAATCTTATATTTCAAATATGTTCATAACTTTTTTCGATATATTTTTATTATCAGTAGTTTTTTATCTGATGATGAAACGGATTCTATTGTTTCTTCTAATAATCCTCCCACTATCTACTATAATAGCTGGTACTCCGAACAATCATTGTTCTGCTGCTTTACCTATTGTTTATGATTCAGATTTGGTCGGTTATGGTTACACTTTGGTTGCCAATGAAACAGTTATAGATGTTAAAACTGAATCTAATCTAGCTAAATATCAAGTAACTCCAGAAAATATCAACCCTCCTGGATTATATTATGAACTTCTAGGAATGGAACTCGGCACTGTAAAAAATGCAATAATAACCCCAGATCAAGGATTCCAACCATCTGATCCATCATATGGCTATTTATCAGGATTGACACTCTATTTTAATAATCTCAAAATTTATGAGATAAATGGTTATCATATTACTGATATCCCTACAGGTGGACCTCCTCCTGGTTCTTTTGGTTATATTTTTATCAGAATAAGTATAGCTCTTGTATCAATTGCAGCAGCTGGTTTAATTGGTTACGGTGGTTATCGTCTTTATCCTCGTATTTTGGGAAAGAAATGTGCTGTCTGTAAAACCATAGCTATTGGAACTTGCAAAAAATGCGGTAGAGTCTTTTGTGAGAGATGCTACTCAAATGGATGTCCTTACTGTAAAAGCCGGACCTTAATCCGTTTCAAATAAGATTAGTATCTATCCTTCTTCGAAATTCTTTTAAGTTTCCATAATTTCATTCTTTCGATGAACAAGATATTTCGCTATCTCACCATTCTATATGTTCTATCTCTACTAATACTGAATTCGCAGTTCAGTGCAAGAGCTTATGACAATATTCATGGTATCGAATACGATGATGTTGTAGATGTAGCATTTGTTCGTTATATTAATAATGAATTTTCTTTTAGCTATACAACAGATGCTCCTTTTCGTGTTACCGTAAATGAAAATATCATAAATGTAAACTTCATAGAAGAATTAATCGGGATGAAAATTGGTGAAACTAAACCACTTATATCTTGGTATGTACAAGAAAATGAAACTACTGTCAGTTTCATAGAATATTTCAACACTACAATTGTCAAACTAATCAAGGACTCTACACCCCAAAGAGGACCAATTGGAAAAGGCTTTCTTATAGCTTTGGAAGTAATAGCTGGTATAGGAGGGACAATAGGACTTATTTATGTAGCCAATAAATTACGACGACGATTTGCTCTGAAGAAATGTATGAGTTGTGAAAAACATGCTTCCTCAAAATGTTCGAAATGTGGTAATTTCTACTGTTCAGAATGTTTAACAAAAGGATGTCCCAATTGTGGTAGTAGAAAATTCATTAGACTTTAATATCTAATTTCTGTCTTCTTTAAACGAAGTATTTTTATTCTTTCCTCTTCTTCTTTAAACGTGCTCTAATGCCAGGATAACCAAGCGGTAAGGTGGTGGTCTCGAAAACCACTGGCATTCGCCTCCGGGGTTCAAATCCCCGTCCTGGCTCCATAATTTTATCAAACCTTTAGTAATTTGTTGCGCTTTTGTTTCATTAACTTTTTATTCATTGCTGTTCTAAATTGCTTTAAGGTGAGTATGTAATGGTTTCTCCAACCTTCCGTGTTAGAAGTATTTATGATGTGCCTATTATAAAATTGATTAAAGAAAATTTACATTATACACTTGTTCAAACGTTATCAGAACAATCTAGATTATTTAAAATTGAAGAAAAAATCGATCCTTATGATATCGAGATTAAAGATATTTTGGGTGGATATGGAATCTCATTAGAAGGGGACGAAGAGTATGTATCCTCAATAACAGAACTTCTGCATAAACATTTACCAAATTCAATTATTCTTCAACATCCTGTTCAATTACATGCAGTTTACAATGGTAAAATTGTGCATGTAAATAATGAGAAAAATCTTTCAGTTGTAGATATAGGGGAAAATATTAATGCGATATTATTTGGATCCCAGTTTCATAAAAGTCAAAATATTGTTGTTCAAATAAAGCAACTAAATATTTTTGAAGATCAACTTCCTGTTTGCTCAACAGTAATACATTTCCCAGGTCAAGCAGTAATACTAGAAAGAGATGCTAATTTTGTTAGGGTTTCAAGAAAACTACCAAAAACAGATAGAGATAATCTTTTCTCGATAGGAAAACAGTTGCGTCCGCGTGATCATGGTTTAATAATGAGAACAAGTGCCTCTAAGGCATCACAAGAAGTAATTCAAGCTGACATTGATCAGTTAGTTCAAAGAGCAGAAGAATTGGATCTTCTTATTTCAGGATCATCTTATGGACCAAGTATTCTTCAACCAGGACAAACTGTAGCTCATGTATTATTTGTGAAAGATTCTAAAGACAAATTGACAACTATTCGAAGTACTGTAGTAAATACCATTCCAATGTATCATTGGTTTATGTCCTATTCTCCTGAGTTAGAATTAACAACGACATTCGCAGAACGTATGTCTGCTGAAATAGATGGAGAAAAATTAGCAAAAGTTCTGAAACAACTAATATTAGAGAAAGATTTTGCAGAAAATTCTCTAATAGCTCTCGACGAATATCGTTTAACTTCACCTCCTCAGCAGAGGATACTTGGACAATTAAACAGGGTGGATGAAAATTTTGTAATTAAAAGAAGTTTCAGATCTTCTCGTGGAGTACATTATGGGTTAGATGAAGAAATCAAGCAAGGAGATACATCCATTGTAGTCGTAAAAGAAGGTAGTTGGACAATTCATAGCAAATTATCAAGAGAAAAAGAAATCATAGGTGAAATAATCAAAATTATAACTCCAATTGAACTCTGCAATGGTGGAAAACTGAGATACATAGATTTAGGATTGATGCTCTTGAAGAAAAATGATGAAATCCAAACGATGGATGCAGGTATAATAGATGATTTAGTAAACAAAGGGATAATTTCTTCAAAGCTTAAAGAAAAGATTTATTCTCTATATGAACAATGTAAAAAGAAACTAAACAAGGGAGAAGAACACATCATTCTTCTTTCAGATTAATGTATTTATGGAGATTATTTTGAACGAACATTTGATTGCTGTGAAATGGGATCCAGATACACCCCCCCATGTATTCCTTTTTCTTCGCAATTTGGATGAAAATCCTGATGAAGTATATAGAAAACCTCTTTATTCAGGACATTCATTCAATGTTCGAATTTTGAATGAAAAAATGTGTATTGGTCATTCAATTAATAAGAAAAAATATCACTTGTGTACTAATATTACATCAGAGCAATATGTAAGATGTTTTACATGTGAACAAAAAGATTTTGAAAAGTGCTTTCTATTCTGTGATGCGTCAAAACCTTTTGGAAATTGTGCAGAACATACAGAAGCTTATGAATATTGTAAATCACATCCTTGTTCAGTTTATCTTGCTCTAATTGCTAATGATATAAAAGTAGGTGTTTCGTTTAATCCTATGAAAAGATGGATAAACCAAGGAGCTGACTTAGCAGTGGAGGTTTTTAGAGCAGACAATGGTTTTACTGCAAGAAAACTGGAAAAAGAAATTTCCACAGCATTGCAAATACCTCAAGCAATTCGAAAAACACAGAAAGCTAGAAAAATAAACTATGATATAACTCAATCACTACCAATATTCCGTAATTTAACACAGAAAGTTATAGAATTTATTAATAGTAGATCTTATCAATCGAGTGATTCAGAAATCTTACATCAAGAAACTGCACTTTCTTCATATTATGGTAAGATTACTGAATTAACTGTGAACCCTATAATAAACGATGTTGAAAAAACTCAACAAGTAACAGGTGAGATAATTGGAATCAAAGGGAAATTATTAGTTTCAAAAAGAAACAATAGTTATTATGTCACTAATCTCACAAAAATGATAGGTCATCTACTCTCCTTTTCTTCAACACCTTTAAAGATGAAGGGACAAAAATCACTATCTGACTTTTTTTCGACACAATAAGAAAATTCGATAAAGAGTAGAATAATTTAAATTACTGGTATTAACTAATTACTTGATATTATGAGCGATTTCAGAAAGCGTAGCACAGAATGCATATTAGCAATTCTAGAAAAGAAGAATCCTGCTACTACAAAAGAAATTTTAGCTATGACAGATTTATTTCCTGATTTATGTGTAGGATGTTCATCAGGAGGAGATGTGATATTGGCAGGAAAAGAATTAGTTGATAAAGGTGTTCTTGAAAGGGAATGGACATCCAAAGGTTTTGTGTGGAACTTACTTACTGAAAATTGAAATGGAGAATTTGAAGGTGAAAGAATGGTTGTATGGTCGCGAATTAGAAAGGATTTTCCAGTCCTAAATCAACTTTATGAAGGCAAAAGCTTAATTTATTTTGATTCTGCTTGCATGGCATTAAAACCAATTCAAGTTTGGGAAGCTATGGAGTATTACTACAAATATCTTGGAGCATGCGGTGGTGCTGGTAGATCTACTCACTCTTTGGGAGCTGAGACTAGTTTACTAACAGAACAAGCGAGGCAAAAAGTAACATCTTTTATCAATGCTGAAAGCCCAAATGAAATTATATGGACAAGAAATGCAACTGAGGGTCTTAATATAATTGCGGCAACAATCCCTTTAACTAAGGACGAAAATGTTGTAACAACAACATTGGAACATCACAGTGGAATGCTTCCATTTTATAAAAGATGTACAGAAACAGGTAGTGAATTAAGACTTGTGGAAGCCAAAGAAGATGGTACTTTTGATCCTGCGGATTTTGAAGAAAAAATTGATGATAAGACAAAAATAGTTTCTTTTGTTCATGCTTCGAATCTCACTGGATCTGTTGCTCCACTAGAAGAAGTTGTAAGAATATCGCATGAACATGATGCATTAGTTATCTCAGATGATGCTCAATTTGCTCCCCATCAGAAATTAGATGTCAGAGCTATTGATGTCGATTTTAGTGTTATAAGTATTCACAAGGCAGTTGGTCCTACAGGAATTGGAGTGCTTTATGGAAAATATGAACTGCTTGAAGAACTAGATATGTTCCTTGTTGGTGGAGATGTTATTGAAGATGTAGTTTATGAAAATAACAAGATAACACCAAAATATTTACCACCCCCACATAAATTTGAAGCAGGATTACAGAATTATGGCGGTATATTAGGAGCAGGTGCAGCAGTAGACTATCTTGAAAAAATAGGAATGGATAACATTCACAATCTTGAACAGAAATTTTCACGAAAGCTTTTGGAGGGTGTTCTAGAGTTAGATAAATTTGAAATAATGGGACCAATGGATTATAAACAAAGAACTGCACTTGTGTCTTTTCGACCTAAATCAGATTCTGTGAACCATAATGACGTGGTAGAATACTTCAATGAATTGCTTCCTCAACACAAAATCTTGATGAGAGGAGGTAATATGTGTGTTCATCCTTTTCAATATCAAATAGGCATTAATCCAAGAAAAGGAGAAGGTGTAGTGAGAGCTTCTCTTTACATTTATAACACTATGGAAGAAATTGAGATATTCCTTGGTGAACTAGAGAATTTTGCTAAAGTCATTGATTAAAATGCGAGAGGATTAAATTATGTCAAAGAGAATTCTTGTTACTGGAGGATGTGGGTTTATTGGTTCTCATTTGGTTGATTCCCTTATTAAAGAAGGTCATTATGTTGAGGTAGTTGATGATCTTTCAGCAAATACAAGTTTAGAATATCTTAAACAACATCTAGATTGTGAATCTGCTCGATTCTTTAAATATGATATTCGGGATATTGAGAAATTAAACTCTCTTTCTTCGGATTTTGATCTAATATTTCACTTAGCAGCACAACCTGATGTTAAGGTAAGCGTAAGTGAACCCCGTTTTGATTTTGATGTTAATGTAAATGGTACCTTAAATATTTTGGAATTAATGAGAATTAAGGATATTCCTGAAATGATTTTTGCTAGTTCAGTTGGTACCGTTTATGGAGAAACAGATGTTTTTCCAACTCCAGAATCTCATCCACTGAATCCTATTAGTAATTATGGAGCAGCAAAAGCTGCTTCGGAAATGTATTGTTATAGCTATGCATCTCTCTATAATTTGAAAATTGTTTCTTTGCGATTGGGAAATATTTTCGGTCCAAGAGCTACACATGGTGTTATGTTTGATTTTTTCCATAAATTGAGAAAAGATTCCTCAAAATTAGAGATTTTGGGTGATGGTAAACAAACTAAAACATATCTCTATATTGAAGATACCATTGAAGTATTCAATCATATTTTAAAAAAGATAAGAGCTGGTCATACTGTTTATAATGTAAGTTCTTATGAAACAATTTCAGTTACAGAAATCGCTGATGAACTTGTAACAGCATTAGGTTATGATGATGTAAGATATTCTTTTACTGGTGGAAAGAGAGGATGGAAAGGAGATGTAGTCTTTACTTCAGTAGATATTTCCAAGCTTCTTTCTATTGGATGGGAACCAAAAACAACAATTCGTGAAGGTATTAGAATATATTCAGAATGGTTAAATGAAAAATATCCATAAAACTCTTGATTTTAATATATTACCGAAAGCATTAAAAAACGAAGATGTAGTGAAGATACTGGATATAACTTCTGGTAGAGGTGTTAATATGAGTGATGAGACCCTCGAACAAGTAAACGAAGCAATACAATTATTAGAGAGAATAAGTGAGGATACTACAGTTCCACGTAATATAAGACGAGCTGCAACCAACTCACTTGAAATAATCAAAGACCCTGACCCTGACCCTGAATTGAGCCTTGCAGTTAGAGCAAACAATGCGATAGAAATTCTTGATGAAATATCCCAGGACCCAAATTGTCCAGCTCATGCTCGAACTATGTTACTACAGATAATTACTCTTCTCGAGATAACAGATTTTGATTATTAATATACTTAAAAAAATCTTTCAGTACTTTAAACTAACTCTCTTTTTTCTTTTCTTGGTTTCTATTTTTGGTGTGATTCACTCATAATCTTCTTTGATTGTGGTTCCTGGTGTGATTATGCTTTTTGAAGCTATTTTTCTTCCTGGAAAAATCATGGTATTAACTCCTAATTCACAATCATCTCCAATTATTGCACCAAGTTTCCTTAATCCAGTTTTAATTATTTCACCGTTTATGTTCATTTCTATTTCTGCATTTGGAGTTTCAGTGTTAACAGTTATAACACCTGATGAAAAAACTGTATTTTGGCCTATAACACTGTCACCTATATAGCAAAGACGATAGATTTTTACTCCTTTGAAAAGAACAGAATTCTTTATTTCACTCCCAAAACCAATTAAGGAATTCTTATCAATTGAACAATGATCTCTAATAAGGGCATTGTTTCCTATGTATGTGTTAGGACCAATATACAAGGGTCCATTCAAAACTGTACCAGAACCAATTTCTGTATTTTCCTCAATAATGACGACATTTTTCAGTTCTACATTAGGACCAATTACTACATTCTTTGAAATCCTTGATTCTTCTACTTTGGATAATAATAATCTGTTTGCTTCAATTATATTCCAAGGTTTACCAATATCGATCCATTCCTTTTCCCATATCGCAGCTGCTACTTTTGCTCCTTTTTCTATCCTGTTGTTAATAGCAGAACTTAGAGATTTCTCTTTTCTAATTTCGTCAAAAATGTCAGTTCGTATAACAAAACAACCAGCATCAACATAATTGCTCATAGAAGTTAAATCAGCTTTCTTAATCCCAGCTTTTTTAACCATCCCCATTGAATCAATTTCAACTATTCCAAAATCACCAGTATCTCCTTTTAGAGTCAAAGCCATTGTCATATCTGCTTGAGTATTTTCAAAAGCATTTAAAGTACGTTGAATAAGTCCTTGTTCTGAAACAATATCCCCAAATAGCAGTAAAAACTCTGATTCATTTCTAACATATTCTTCAGATGCTAAAAGTGCTGATTCAATTCTTTCTTCTTCTCCTTGATTCGCATACTGAATACAAACACCTAGATCACTTCCCTTCTTGAAATAATTTCTAATCTGTTCTCCCAAGTAACCTGTAACTATCAAAATATCTGTTAAACCAATTTCTTTTAGTTCTTCAATTAAATATTGTAAGATAGGTTTTCCAAGTAATGTAATCATTGGTTTGGGTCTGGTTTGAGTTAAAGGAAAAAGATCACTTCCCTTTCCTCCAGCTAATATAACTACTTTCATTATTCTTCTTTCCTTGTTTTTTCATTAATAATTTCTACATTCAAGTATTTTTAGTTATCTTATCTATAAGACTGTCACAGCTTTAGCAAGTGACCTTGGACGATCACAATCTAATCCTTTTCTTGTTGCAGTATAATACGCCAACAGTTGTAATGGCACTACGTATGGTATTGTTGCAAACATTTCTGAGCATCCTTTTGGTATCTCCAATTTCCACTTAGCTAGTTCTCCTATCTCTTTATCTCCTTCTTCTAGAACTGCTATTGCTGTTGCTCCTCTTGCTTTCATTTCCATAATATTGCTTATTATTCTTTTATGTGACTGGTCATTTGGAGTAACAAATACTATTGGATAGTCTTCTTCTACTAATGCAATAGGTCCATGTTTTGATTCTCCTGCAGGATATGCTTCACTATGAATGTAAGCTATTTCCTTCATTTTTAGAGCTCCTTCTTTTGCAGTTTGAAGATTAAGATTGCGACCAAGATAGAAACTACTGTTTTTTTTAGCAAACCATGAAGCAATATGATTAGTTCGAGCTTCATTACGTACAATAGTTTGTTTCACAACTGAAGGGATTTTATTGAAGAGTTCCCTTGCTTCAGTATATTCAGCATTATTGATTTTACCAGAGATTTTCCCTAATTCTAATCCAATATCCCACATGGAAATAGTTTGAGCAGTGTATGTTTTAGTCGCGGCAACACCTATTTCTGGTCCAGCATAGAGATATAGTACTTCATCAGAATAACGCGTTATAGTGCTCCCTATAACATTAACAGCAGAAAGAATTGTTGCTCCAAGGTCTTTAGCATGCTTTATAGCCATTATAGTATCCATCGTCTCTCCACTTTGACTAACTGGAAGAATTACAGTATCTTCATCAATTAAACTGCTGATTGATTCATATTCAGATGAAATAATCGAAGTTGCAGGTTTTTCTGCATACTTTCGAATGAGCTGTTCTCCTGTTAAAGTTGAATAGTGAGCTGTTCCAGCAGCTAGAAGGAAAATCTTTTTTGCATTGTACAGTTTTTCTGTAATTTTACTGAGTGATGGTTGTTTGATTCTTATATAATCTGCTAAGGAATTTGGTTGTTCATGAATTTCCTTTAGCATAAAATGAGGAAATCCTGCTTTTTGAGCCATTTCAGGTTTCCATGATACAATGTGTGGTTTTCTAATGACTTCTTTCATAGTATTGAAATTGATAATCTCATAACCATCATAAGATAGAGTAACAAATTCTTCATCGTGCAGAAGAACAACTTTCCTAGTTTGTGTAAGAAATGCTGGGATATCTGAAGCACAAAACATTCGATCTGAATTTATCCCTATTACTAGGGGACTATCTCGTTTTGCACAGTAAATCTTATCTGGGTCTAGATTGGAAACTACACAGATTGCAAAAGTTCCTTCAATTCTTTTAACTGTTTGAATTATAGCATCTTTTAAAGTTAAACCATTCTTTTTTATCAGATGCTCAATCATATGTGGTATAATTTCTGTATCTGTGTCAGATTGAAAGACATGACCTTGATTGACTAATTCTTCCTTCAACTGTTGAAAATTTTCAATTATTCCGTTATGAATTACAGAGATTTCACCTGAGCAATCTGTATGTGGGTGGGCGTTTTCTTTACTTGGAGGACCATGTGTTGCCCATCTAGTGTGTCCAATTGCAATCTTGCCAATTATGTTTCCAATGTTTACTTTTTCTACTACTTCTGCTATTTTTCCTTCATCTTTAGTGATAAGTATTTTACCATTAGAAATCGAAGCGATACCAACACTATCATATCCTCTGTACTCGAGTCTAGTTAAAGCATCAACAATATCCTTCCCAATCTTTGTTTTCTTTTGTTGTACAATTCCGACGATTCCACACATGGGTAACACTCGAGTTTTTCACTGATATTTACTCTAAAACAGTAAAAATCTTTTTCCTATTAAAATGTTATGATAAAAATACTTGAAGCTTTGTATTTGTTCATTAAGATAAAAGTTGTTTTTGTACCTTTTCCTGAAGATTAGTTTTCTTCTTTAATACTTCCTTCAATCTATCGATGCTAGGAGTTGCAGAAGGATCTAATTCATATAAAATTCCTAGATATATACTGATGAAATCTACTAGAAAAGTAGCACTCATTTGCTTTGCAAATTTTGATTTGCCTTCCGGGTAAATTTCAAGTACTTTTTCTGTCTTTTCTAAAACTATTTTCTTTGTCTCTTCAATCCTTATTTCTATTTGTTTAGATTCGTTTTTTTCTCTAAATAGTACTACACTCACATCATTGTATGCTTTATTTGGGTTATCCCATGCAACAATGCCATTATGATTTTGTTCAGGCAATTCCTCATAGATTGCCAAAACCTTACTATTTTCATTCAACTCACATTTTCCTCTAAATGCTACTGGTGAATAAATTGTATGACCGATGAATATGGGAAGAGTATTGAATAAACCATAAGCAATTCCTTTCGCAATATTATCTTCTACAAGGATTGTAGGCGAGTATTGTTTAGCTAGCTTCTCTAGAATGTTTTCAGTTTCCTCAATATCATGATCAATATTGGTTAAAAGATTGAATTCTTCGAAAATTTTAATGAGAGAAATATAGATTAATGGAAGACTACATCTCGGGGGTAAGCCTTCTTTAATTTTTATGTAGGGAGTTCCTATTTCCTCTGAAAACTTCTCCAATAAGCCAGAAGAAGATATAGCTACAACCATGGCTCCCTTTATTATCGCATCATGATATCTAGAAAGTGTTTCTTCTGTGTTTCCTGAATAACTTATACAAACAACCAAGGTTTTTTCATTTACGAAATTTGGTAGTTGATAGCTACGATTTAATATTACAGGAATATCTAGCTCTTCATCAAGCAAACTTATTAAATAGTCACCTGCAATCGCAGATCCCCCCATACCACAAATGATGACATTATCAGGATTTTTGTATTCTATGCTTTTGTTTTTCCATTGAATATTCATAGGAATACTAAATTTCAGTTTTTGTTCTTTTGCTTCTCCTAATAGAGTAGACCATTCAAGCATGATTTTTATTTGATTTGACTTATCAAATTTACTTATAAGATCTCTATCATCTAAATTTATCATTTTTTTACTTCCAAAAAATTAAGTGATATAATTCTATTATCGTTTTATTTCATCTCCTTTATCCCATAAATATTCAAAATTATTGGAAAAAAGTTCAATAATTCCAGGATTAGAAGAGAAATGGGGACGATAAACATATTTCTCTTGCTTTATCGGAGAAACCCAAATGACAAACACTACCTGTTCTTGGTCTACAAGTGTACCTCTTGCTAGAACAATATTCTCCTCAAACTTTCTTACTTGAGCTCCTAGATTCACAAGTTCTTTTGCATAATTCTTTGACTTTTCATCTTCAATTTTCATTAAGACACGAACTTTAACTCCATTATTTATGGAACTAATAATGGCATCTTTCACTTTATCAAACCAATAAAAGACATTAGTAAAAATGCAGATTTCTTTTTTCGCTTTTTTTATAATCTCTATTGTTTTGGCTTGCATATCTCCTAAAGAGGAATATGCTTCCAAAAGTTCATCCGGTTTTATTACTAGCTGGGACTGATATTCTGGGTCACTTAGTAGAGATAATATTTGCTGAGAAATTAAATCCATTTTCTTTAGCTCTTCTTGATATTCATTCTCTTTAAAATCCAAGAATTTTCTCAGTCCATCTTCTAGATTAATTGCTTCGAATCTTTTTGGTCTTCCAGAAATAATACGAACCAGACCCTTTTTTTCTAAACTATCAATTGTGTCATAGATACGAGGTGTGGGTATATCTGTTTGTTTATGGATTTCTTCTGCTGTTGAAGCTGAAAGAGCAATTAATGTTTTAATTGTCTTTATTTCATATTGAGTTAACCCTAACGACTTTAGCTTTAGGTCAATTTCATCTGGATCAGACATTTGGATTACTCCAATTTGTTTTCTATGAAGAAAGATATATAAATTGCTCGTAAGTCAAAATACAAAAAATAAAATAAATTAACCAAAGATTTTTAATCAAAACTAATAGGAATAGAATTGCAACAATGGGGCAGTGGTCTAGCTCGGTTATGACATTCATAAGCTCGAGCAGCTTAGAACATAAAAACTCCCTTACATGTGTCGAAGAACCTCTTTGACGTTAAGAACGGAGTAGGTCAGCGGTTCAAATCCGCTCTGCCCCACCAATTTTCAATTAATTTCTAAAGTGTATAACAATTTTCAAAATATTCTTAAATTTCGCGTAATGATAAAAGGTATTTTTCTATGATTTCATTCTCATTTATGTTACAAATTCTACGATAACTTTTATCTATAATTGGCTTATGTTTTCCTTTCTTTACTTTTCCATCTTCGATGATTTTACCAAAATAGAATGGGTTAGATATTATCTCTTTAATATCAGAAATGCTTTTTTGTGTTCTATCTGAAATCTTCCCTAAATCCTCGTTTCTTTTGAAATACCAAGAGAAAATTAATCTTACAGTTTTTGCTTCCTCCTCATTAATTCTTATTTTTCCCTTGTCATTATAATATCCAAAGAAATCAACATTCTTTACATTGACAGTAGTTCTGAATGGTTGAGTTTCTATATTCTTACGATCTTCCAGTTGAGCTTGTTCTACAGTTTTTTGTGATTCTAGAACAGTTTCTATTATTTCCTTTTTATTCTCTTCCAAGCTTTCCTCAAGTTTCTCCTTCAATCTTTCCTTTAATAGTTCCTTCTGCCTATCTTCTAAATTCATTGTTTTAATAAGTCATCTACTCTTTTTAAAACTTGAGCACCTATTTTAGCCCTACCAAAGAAATAACCTATTTCAGGAATTAAGCCATCAGCTCTCGTTCCTCTTTTACACGTTAACCTATACTCTAACAACCCTACTCTTTCAATTTCCTCAATATCTTCAGCATGTCTTGATTCTATAAGAGCTTGTTTTATTGTTCTTCTCGTTGTTCCGCAAATTATTAGCGCTTCCCTCTTTTTAATTAAAGGTTCATTCAACCAGTTTAGAGATTCTTCTGTAAGTTTAACCCATACTTTGGAACCAATAGCTTGTTTTTTTGTGATTTCAAAATGCATTGGTAGGTTTTCAACAATACCATAAGCTCGTATTATACTAACTAAAGGATTCTTATTCCCTTTTGACAATTGATTTCTTAGCTCAAACAATGGATATAATGCATCAATGTCTCTTGTTGAACTTTGAATACCTGCATCAACAAAAATACCGAATTTTACTCCCCCTACATCTCTGAACCGACCATAAATTGTATCTCCAATTTCTATGTCAGCTATACTTCTAATAGTTCCAAAGTTAGCTATGAGAAAATTTTTAGCTATGACTTTATCATCTCCTTCCAAAGTGATCTCTGCATGTCTTTTTTTACTAAACGAAATGTCAGTGATTTCTACATCTAAATCCTGAAATTCTTTATCTAATATATATTTTAATGATTTAGCAGAACTATGTTTATGAACAATATATGATTTTTCTAGAATAGTAATTTTCTCCATTAATCTAACCATTTTATTTGATTTTCTTAGTTTGTTTACCCCTTTCTGAAGGAATAATTTCTAACTTAGCATCAGAGAATCTCTTTTTTCTTACCTCTTCTTCAAAAACATTATCAAATAAGACTGCGAGTGCTGCAACTTCACTGTGAGGTTGATGACCAATTGCTACATTGTAATCAGCTAGCTCAAAGATTGTTCCAGGAACTTTAGCACCACCAACAACTACAAGAGTCTCTTTTTCTAAAATCTCTATTATTTTCTGCAAATTATCCGATAGTTCAACACCATACATTGTAAGATGAATAACAACACCATTGTTTTTCTTCCATTCTTTGATGAACTTCAGAGGTTTACCTATGTGCGTAATCAGAAATTTTCCTCCCCATTGTTTACATACATCTTCAATGCTTTCTTCTATTTTTGAATCATGATCTCCTGAGTAGAAGAATTCTGATGCACCAAAAGCTCTAGCTGTAAGTGCTAAATGTGTGGTTATTCTTTTATCCCTAATTATGCGATGAGATAAACGAAGAACAGCTAGTGTCATATGTTTTCATTATAGAATTCACACTTAAATTTGGTGATTTGTTTGTCATTCTTTTTTATAATATATGTTGAGTTTTTTATTTAAGCAACGATATTATCTATTAAAAGAAAATATAAGTAAAGTATACCATATAAACTCTTTTATATTTATTAGGATTAGAGATTATTGAGAAATAACAAGGGTGCTTAAACTGTCAAAAGAAAGGTCTGAACCTGACCAAAACGACCCAGCATATTTAATCTCCTATGCTCATCATCTTGAAAGACAAGCAAGACAACTAGAGACAGAAAAACAAATGGTGGAAAGTGAAAGACTGCGCCTTCAAAGGGAGGTTAATAATCTCAAAGTCGAACTTGAAAGACTAAGATCTCCCCCACTATTCATGGGTTATATTGTAGAAGTACTCGATAATAAAACAGCTGTAGTCCGAAGTACTACAGGTCCTAATCTAGTCGTCACTGTTTCTCGACAGGTTGATATTAATGAATTAAAACCTGATGCAAGAGTAGCATTAAACCAAAGAACTTTCTCAATTGTGACTGTTTTACCACCCACTCAAGATCCGATGGTTCAAAAAATGGAATTGATTGAAAGACCAGGGGAAAAATATGCAGATGTTGGTGGACTCGAAGCACAAATACAAGAATTAAAAGAAACAGTAGAATTACCTCTATTAAAACCCGAGTTATTTGAGAAGATTGGAATAGATCCTCCAAAAGGAGTATTACTCCATGGTCCTCCTGGTACAGGTAAAACACTTTTAGCCAAAGCTGTAGCGCATGAAACACAAGCTGCTTTTATTCGATTAATAGGAAGTGAGCTTGTACAGAAATTCATCGGAGAAGGAGCAAGATTAGTTAGAGAAATATTTGAATTTGCTAGAGAAAATGCTCCAAGTATATTATTTATTGATGAGCTTGATGCAATTGGGAGTCGAAGACTTGATTTAGCAACAAGTGGAGATCGTGAAGTTCAACGTACTTTAATGCAATTACTCTCAGAATTGGATGGTTTTAATCCAAGAGGAGATGTTAAGGTAGTTGCTGCAACTAATAGGATAGATATATTGGATCCTGCGATGTTGCGACCTGGAAGATTCGATAGAATCATAGAAATTCCAATGCCAAATACTGAAAGCCGTCATGAAATATTCAAAATACATTCTTCTGGTATGAACATAAAAGGAGAAGTAGATTTTGATTATTTGATTCAAATGACTGAAGGAGCAACTGGAGCAGATATCAAAAATGTATGCACTGAAGCAGGTATGTTTGCGATAAGATCAAACAGAGATCATGTTCTAAATGATGATTTCTCGGATGCGATCAAAAAAACAACTGGTGAAAAAGAAACTACTGCAAGAATAACCACTGGTTTTATTTGATTTGTCCAATACTCTCAGGTTTTATACTCTATCATTATTTTCCAATTTTTTGTTCTACAAACTCTCTTTGATTATAGAATCCTTTTACAACGTGCGAATCAGCACCAAATTCATTGGTGAAGTTTTTCAAAGTTTCTTCAAAGGAACATTGATGTTTTCCACACGTCAAATTATCTGAATAAGATACTAGTATTTCTTCAGCAGTGCGTGGGAAGTAATCATCAGCTGGTAATCCGAGGTTATTAGCTTCTTCTTTTGTTATTCCAGTACCAATATGTTTTTTCACAATTTCTAAGACTCTTTGATTAATATTTTCTTTTTCTAGAATCTGAACTCCTTCAACTGCATGAAGAATCGAATGAGTCACAGAACGACCAATATCGTGTAACATAGCTCCTGCAACAACGAGATTTTTATCGACACTTGGGATTTGGTTACAAAAATCTTCAGCAATTTGTGTTACTATTATACAATGTTTAATCACTATAGGAGAAGTTTTGTATCTGTTTAAAATAATGATACATTCTTCTTTCGTAGGAATATTCAAGGAAACCATTCTCTTATGACATTTTAGGTGATATCTACTTTTTCAGTTTATTGTTAAATACGAAAAACCACTAATCAAAACTTTTTTAATTAAAATTTTGAGAGAATTAGTGACTGCAAATGCCTAGTGAAATAACTAAAGATCAATTGGATGAAATAATTCAATTGACAATAGACCAAGGGGGAGAGCTAAGAGCAAAAAGAAGCAAAGATGTAATTAAGCTGAAATTTAGAACTAAGAAGCAACTTTATACAATAAAATTACCATTGAAAGAGGCGGAATCTTTGATTAGTGAACTCTCTTCACGTTTAAATGTTGTTTCATTTTCATAAGTGAATAATTATTCTTCTTCATCCTTCTTTTTTATTACAACTATGTCCCCAAGAGTCTGAAAAGAAGATCCTTTTTTCTGATCCTTAGGTCTATATGATTGTATTTCTTCGGTTAACTTGATGTTATAGAATTTCTCAAGAATCCCTATAATCTTATCTGATGGTCGTATCTTACCTGTTTCTATACTTTGAAGTTCAGAAGTTGAGATTTTAGTTTGAATTGCTACTTCCTTTTGTGATATTTTCATCTTTTGTCTTGCTAATCTGATTTTCTCAAAATAATTAGTAACCAATTCACCAACTCTTTCAACTTGTCTAGGTGCTCTGGTTGATGTAGACCTAGAAGAGGAATCTCTTTGTTGAGGATACGATCCTACACTTGTTCTAGGTTTCCTTGATTTTGGTTGAATAACCTTTTTACCATGCTTGGAACAAGAAGGACATACCGAGAGTTCTGCTCCCTCAATTTCTATTGTAATTGGTCTTGAATAGATTTCTCGACCGCACATTTCACATGTTGCCAAAACTATTCACCATTTTAGTTATTGATTTTGCGTAACAAATATAGACAAATTCAAAAACATTTTTCTATGAGAGTAAAAGAACTGATAATAATCAATAATTTAATGTTCTCTTAAAAAAGAAAAGGTGAATACTGTGGATTTCTGTCCTGATTGTGGAAAATTATTACAAACTGACAAAAACAAATCAGGTAATCAGATTTTGATTTGCTTGAAATGTGGTTACAAGAGAGACTTAGAAGAAAATGAAAACGTAACATTTACAGAAGAAATTAGCCATGATTTAACAAAAGAGCTAACTATTGTAATGGATGGTAGTGATGTTGATACTACTAAACCAACAAAAGATTTATACTGCACAAAATGCGAGAAAAATCAAAAAGTAAGCTTTTGGATGGTACAAACAAGAAGTGCAGATGAATCTCCAACAAGATTCTTTAGATGTACAGTTTGTAGTGATACTTGGAGAGAATATGACTAAATGGAAGAAAGAATCATGAGTGACAATAAATCAGATGATAATAATTCTGAAAAACAAAAATTTTCTCGTACTCAACCATTCATCGAAACAAATATCGCTGATATCGCAACTCCTGGTAGATATAAGATTGTAGGAACAGTAGTGAATTCATCTAAAGATTCATTTATTATTGAAGATGGAACCGAACAATTGTCTGTATCTTTCACTGATGTTATTTTTGAAAAACCAGAAGAAGGTGATCAAGTTAGAGTACTAGGTTATCTTGAATTTGAGCCAGAAAAACTACTAAAAGCTGCTATTATCCAAAACTTAACAAATATCAATCTTGAAACTTATCGCCAAATAAGAGATTTAGAGTTTTCATTACGAAAAGATGATGAATAAATTATTCTATATACGATTTCCTTATATATTGAAATATTAAAAAAGTAAAAAAGAACAATACATTAAAAAAAGCAATTAAAATTCTAGTAAGTATGGAAAAAAAAGGGGAATTATGATGACTTTTGAAATGGTATTAGAAGATGCCAAATTGATGGCAAATATTAGTTCAATTATAAGTTCTATTGTTGCAGAAAGCAGTATAAATGTTGCAGAAGATGGTATCAGAATAAAAGCGTTTGATGCTACACGAATTTCTATGATAGATTTCTTCTTGAAAAAAGAAGCATTCGATGTGAAGAAATACAAAGTTGATGATACTGCTATTGTGGGTTTAAGTTTGGAAACACTAAATACCATTCTAAAAACAGCTAAAGCAGATGAAAGTCTTAAGATGGCTTTAGATAATGAAACCAAGAGATTTGTTATCGAATTTGCAGGGAAGAATCAGATTAGAAAGTTTTCATTATCCTTGATAGATATACCTGAAGAAGGTAATATTCCAGATTCAATTCATATTGATTTTGACACAAATTTTGAGGTAAAAGCGTCTTTCATTCAACAAGTACTCAAAGATGCAGAAATGGTTAGTGACTATTTAAGAATAAGAGCAAAAGAGGATGGTATATTTTTCAGTGCAGAAAGTGATACAAAAGCAATGGAAACCTTTATTGAACCTCAAAGTGAAGAAATGGAAACAGAAGCTTTTCAAGTAGCTGAAGAATCAGAAGCTGTCTATTCTCTAGATTTTCTTATGAATTTTCTTAAGGGAATAAGATCTTCAGACTATGTCAAACTTTCATTCAATCAAGAACAACCCATAAGGATCATTTACGAATTGGAAGATAAAGGCCATCTTATATACTTCGTAGCTCCAAGAATAGAAGAATCCGAAGAAATCGACTAATCTTAAGTGGTACAAGGGGGAGAAGCCATTTATTGTTATAGTTAATGTGGGGAAAAATATTGTTTGACAAAATAGAGGATAAATGGAAAGAGGAAAGGGAAAAGGAAGAATTAACTCCAATGGATGAAGCATTTTATGGAGCTATGAGAGATTTCTTGAAAAGAAGAACAGTAAGATCAAAAGAAGAGATAAATCCTCTAATTAAGAAAATGCTTGAAACAAGAGTAAAAAGGATTAGATATGTTATCAATGACTTATTGAAAATAAGAACTGCTAAGATAATTAAGGTAGTTTTGAATAGGGAGGAAATAAATATAAATTTAGCTAGAGAAGAACATGCATTTTATGAAAGAATAAACAAGATACATGATATTTACCGAAAAGAAGTTTTTTCACCAAAGGATGTAGCGTATACAGATGTTGCAACAATTATAGGTGAGGATATAGATGATGCTGAGGACGAGGATATTGAATACGTAGCTGTAAAATTCATCAAAAGCACAAAAGAGAAAATTCATGGTCTAGATGGTCAAACTTATGGTCCTTTTGAACCAGAAGATGTTTGTTTATTACCAAAAGAAAATGCAATAGGCTTAGTACGAAGAGAGATTGCACAGAATATAGAATTAATAATTAATAAAGATTAAAATTATGAGAGTACTTCAAGGATTTCTCCCAAGATTTTAGCTTTTCCTCCTTTAGGTTCAGCTAGATCTGAACCACATACATTACATTTAACTACAATCTTTGATGAATCAAAAACAATTTGCTCATTATTACAACCAGAGCACTTAACCCTCAGAAATTTAGTTGTTGGAAATGGTACTTTTGACATGATTGAAGCAAAAAGAGGGAATTTAAATGTTTTTTGATAAAAGGGAAAAGTCAATTATTTGCTGCGAAAATAAAAAACTGGTGCGGGGAGGGAGATTCGAACTCCCGAACCACTAAGGATCCGGTTGCTCATCTAGCCCCTTTATCAAGGAAAATTATCCCAATCTTGAGCCGGACGCCGTTGGCCACTTGGCTATCCCCGCACAAATTGAAAGCTAACAGCTAGCATTTGAGCTATCATCACTTTCTTTTTTAATCTTTTCTTTTCATTTGATAAAAGATAATTGAAAATACACAAGCTTTTTTACCATATTATATTTTCTATCCGCAATGAATATTATTCAATCAGCTACTCTAGGAAGCATTCTTCTAATAACAATAATATTTGTTCTGTTTCTAATATTCCGTAAATCAACTGAAAAGAATGATTTGTTTTGGATCTTTGTTTTAGGAGCTGCTGGTTGGATTATTGCATTATTACTGAGAATGCTACCAATAAATCTGGTAGCTGGAAATATTCAAAATGTTCTTCTACAAGGTTTCTTTTTTGCACTTTTTGCTGGTATATTTGAAGAAATTATACGATTTACAATAATAATTTTGTATAAACCTATTCAGAAGGATAAAAAACAAGGACCTTTAATACTAGGTCTTGGCTGGACATCGGCTGAAATTGCATATTTATTCTTCTTTATTGTCTTGCCTGGACTTACTGAAGATTTTATTCCTTGGACTTTGGCTTCTCTTTTTCTAGTTGAGAGACTGATTGTTTCTTTTTTCCATATAGCTATGTCATTCATCGTATTCTCATCTATTTATGAGAAGTGGCCTTGGAAATTAGGATTATACCTTGCAATAGTTCTTCATTTTACGATAGATTTCCTTATACCGCTTTGGGAGAATGTATTCTTTAGTGAATTGTTGGTTTCAAACATTATACTGTATTATTGGTCTCTAGAACTTGCATTTCTTTTTATTACAATGGTTGTAGTACTATTCACAATATTCATTTGGATTCCTTATTCCTCAAGAAAAGCTCATTCCATCGAAAATAGTAAGATTTTCATCGCCTAAAAACAAACTGATATTTTCTTCTTGCCATCCTAAATCTAGAAGACTCGCTTTTATATCTAGAGCAGAACACATTGTTTCATTGTCAACTATGACAGGAAACTGGTCAAAAAGTAGTGCATAAGTCTCCACTGGATTGTCATCTGCATGAATAAGAGTTATATTTGTTTTTGAATCTTAAGAAAAAGCAACTAAGAAAATTACTATGAGTATCATTAGACCTACAGAATTCCTTTTCATTGGCCCTTAAACAATCATACACTTATATCTATGTTGAATCATAGTTTTATTAGAGATAGCTCGAGTTGTCTTTCAGAGAGAAATTTACATCCAGTTTTCGTAACTATAACATTTTCTTCAACACTACAATATCCGTGGTTTTCAACATAAACATGAAGTTCTAATGTGAATACCTGATTTTTTTCCACTAGATATAATGGAGATTCTCCATATTTCTCCCATTTTGGTCCTAACAAACAACCACCATCATGAACATTTCTACCCATCTGATGCCCTAGAGCATGCATAAACTCTGGATATCCAGCATCTGTTACTCTCTTTCTAGCTACATAATCAACCTCGAAGCCTTGTATTCCTGGTTTTAATTTCTCTGCTCCTGCAGAAATAGCGTTAATAACAGTTTCAAACGCTCTTAGAACCTCTTTTGGTGGGATATCCTCGTCTTCTCGCAAAATATAATTTAACCTTTGTATATCGGAAGCATAACCATTATAAAAAACACCATAATCAACATTAATTAAATCTCCTCTTCTGATTTTAATATCAGGAGATCCCCTACCATGACCGATTATTGTGGTAGGACCTACGTGTATTAACGGAGGATAAGACACTTCAACACCACTTTCCTTCGTGAAATCTAGTAGTATTTTCTCTATCTCTCGTTCAGACATTCTTAGTTTAGCATTTTTTCCAACCTTCTTATGACCTTCTTCGCTAATTGCTATTGCTTTTTTAATTCTCTCTATTTCAGTATCAGTCTTTCTTCCTCGTAATGCTGCAAGAATCTTTTCTGATGAGATTAGTTTGTTAATGTATTGAGTTTCCTCAAGAATTTTATTGAGTCTCAACCACATTCCATGGGTTAAGCCATCAGCTGCGACATTATCCATAGAGTAATTTATTGCAATGGTTCTTGGTTTAAGTTCATTTAGAATCTCTACTAAGCTTTGCTTTATACTTTCATCATAACCTACAACCTGATCATAAATTCCAGAAGATTCTACGTTTTGAACGTCATATCTTCCACATATTGCTATTTTTTGACCATCCTTACTTATAATTAAAGCTGATTGCCAAGTAAGCCATGAATCTTCTAAAAGAAAATATAAACTAGGATCATGAATTTCGGAAGTTTTTCGGACATAGGTCAACCATACATCAATATCTAATTCGTTTAAAACGTCAATTGCTTGATCAGTTTTTTGCTTTATCAAACTCATTAAGCAGAGATTTGTTTAATACTATATTTATTTTATCTTTTTTTAGTTAAATTGTGTTTTCAACCAAAAGAGAAAGTTAAAGAAGGTTTAAATACATAATATTTTGTTAAAAATTATCGCTTTTGTGGGAAGTCATACATGTCTAAAGAAGGAGTTAATGGCAAAGAAAAAAATGATGATGTCAGTTCTTCGAAAATTGCATCAAAAATTGACATTTCTGAAAGACAAAGACAAACGCTTATAGAAGTTGTGGATGACATTGCAGGAGAAGAGGTAAAGCAAGTAACTCTGGTTTTACTAAATGCAGATGAAGAAACAACAGATGAAGAAATATCTGAAAAACTGGATATGCGTTTGAATCAAGTCAGAAAATCATTATACAAATTATATGATTTACAACTTGCTACATTTAGAAGAATAAGAGATAAATCTACAGGTTGGTTTGTATACTTTTGGACATTACATCCAGAGAGAATTGATGTATTTGTAGAAAAGAAACAAGAAGAAGTTCTGGATAAATTACAAAATAGATTAGAATATGAAAAATCTAATATGTTCTTTACCTGTAATAATCCTGAATGTCCAAGAGTAACTTTCCAAGAAGCAATGGATAATAATTTTGAATGCGAACACTGTGGAGGAAGATTAGAAGCATTTGATAATGAACAACTAATTAATGTTCTAGAAGAAAAGATTATGGAACTTAATGATATAAAAGAGACAACTAAAAAAATAATGAAAGGAGAAAAATAAACCTTCATATTTCTTTTCTGACTTTCTACTTATCGTTTAATCTATTAAGTACAGCTTCACTTTCCAGTTCGTTAATAGCATTTCTTGAAATCCATTTAGCACTTTTAGAATTTATGTTTTGAATTTCTCTCGCAATTTCAAGAGCTTTAGAATTTAGTAATAAGTTTCGTTTACCAATTTGTCTTAATGCCCAATTTACTGCTTTTTTCACATCATTTCTTTCATCTGTTGATTCTCTTTTGATAATTTGTAAAAATTCTATAAATTCCTTATCAACAGCATTCTTGTCTTTCCATGCTAAGACTGCTATTAGGGAAAAGGCTGCTCTTTTCACAAATTCCTCATCTCTCTTACTCCACTCGACTGGTTTTTCAAAAGCAAAATCAGTTAGATAAAACAAATTCATACAAGTCTGGTCAACAATTTCCCAATACGAAAAATAAGGTGATAATATCCATTCATTCATTTGGTTTGAAGAAACTTGAGAAGGATCGTCAATCATTGATGCAAGAATCATTGATTCTCTATAACCTAATTCCCAAAGCTCTTGTGCTAATTCATGATTTTTTTTGATTTTTTTTGCCATTTTACGAAGAATAGGAATTTTAATCCCATATACTTTTTCTGGATCAATCCCAAATCTTTGCATACCCTCGATGTTTTTTGGATTGCTATATTGTTCAAATTCAGCCAAAATATCCTCGACATTCATACTATATTCGTTTTTTGTATAGATTTCATAATAAAAACTATTTTCTAGGTACAATATGTTGTTTTTTATAAAATTTAAAATGTCAATAAGATATAATTCTAGTTAGGTGTAGAAGTAGGAATGCTGACTGAAACATCTGAAATCCATGAACAAATAAAAAAATAGGGGATGCATGAACTAGGAAAAACTTATCAAAATCATTTTTGTATATGAATCGAAGAAAATGAAAAAATTACAAGAAATCCCCTATTCAGCATTATATCCAAATCCTGTTATGCTAGTTTCTGCTAAGCACAAAAGAAAAGAATCTATAATTACTCTTGCTTGGGGTGGTACTTGTTGTTCAAGTCCCCCTATAGTTGCAGTTGGAATTAGAAAATCAAGATACTCTCATGAGCTAATAGAAAAATCAGGAGAATTTGTGATAAATATTCCAACAACAGAAATGCTCAAGGTTGTCGAATTTTGCGGAACAGAATCAGGTAGGGACTTTGATAAGTGGAAAGAATGTAATTTTACTAAAGGTACTAGTAGTCAAATAAAAACACCTCACATACAAGAATGCCCAGTTAGTATGGAATGTAAAATTAACCAGATTATTGAACTTGGCTCACATGATTTGTTTTTAGGAGAAGTAGTAGCCTTACATATTGATGAAGAATGGAAAGCGAAGGATTATCCTAATATGCTGACATATGCCAAAGGTATTTACCAGAAGTGTACAAAACTTGAATAGAATCTCAATTTGGTGGCAGGAAAGGGAATTGAACCCTTGTTCTCTTGCCCCCGAAGCAAGTATCATTCCAAACTAGACCATCCTGCCTTATTTTCTTTTGTGCTTATGATTTTTTTAACTTTTAGTATCAATGTTGATTTCAGTTAAAAGAATTGTGACAACAAATATTGATTTACTATTTCTAACCAAAATAATATTTATACCCATTGTGAATAATCGTATGTTTATGATAATTCATATAAATAATCCATCAGCTGTGAGAACTAGAAATATTTTTGATAAGATGATTCATATAATTGTAGATACTTTTAGAGCAACTACTTCATTACTTACTCTAAAATATGCTGGAGCTAAGAGAATATATGTTGTTCAAAATGAAGATGATGCTAGAAGTATTCAGAATGAACTTTCCGAAGAATGTCTTTTGATTGGGGAAAAAGGAGGATTGAAAATAACTGGATTTGATTATGGAAACACACCATCAGAATTTTTTAATCTTGATTTTAGTGATATGGAAATAATTTTCACTTCAACCAGTGGTGCAAAAGCGATTAGAATTCCTCCTCCAAATGAGCAAGTTTATGTTGGTGCTTTAGTGAATTTAGCTAAAATTGCAGTTGAAATCTCTGAAATTGCAGTAAAAGAGCAGAAAGACATTAGTATAATTCCAGCTGGTTATTATTCTGATGAGACAACATATATCTTAGAGGACTGGGTTACCAGTGTTTTAATTGCAGACGAAATCTCTAAGAGACAAAAAAGTACAATAGAAAGTAAAAGTGTATTTCTCGAAAAAACACAAAAAATACTTGCACAATCAGCTAATATTAAAAAACTTCTTAAGAATGCTCCTAATGCGTTGGAGTTAAAGAAACTAGGCTTTATGGAAGATGTTAACTTTGCTATTAAGATTAACTTACTTGATAATATTTTGAAAGTGAATAAATGGTTAAAAATAAATAATACAGATTGTGTAGTATTAGAATAAGAAAAAATGTAGAAATTATACTTCTACAGAATCGAATTTTGAATTCTTGTCTCTCTTTTCAGGATGGAATTTGTCAATAACTTCTGATGGAATTCTCTTGAGAACTCTATAGGGATTATCAAATGTTGAAAGCAGATCCCAACCTATATCCAATGATTCAAATATAGATCTATCCTCATGATAGTCTTGATTAATGAATCTTCGGTTAATCGAATTATTTCACCAACAAGTTTCTCATCTCCAACTCTAGTAACATCATAAAGCTTAGATCCACGCATATTAGAAGCCTGCACTACCGGACCTGCTATTCTTTCTATCTCACCTATTTGTTCAGAATCAGCAGTTGTCATCTTTTTTTACTCTCAGTTTGTTACTCAACTTTTAGGTTTAATTTTTTAAGTTTTGTTAAATCTCATCTAAATGTTTTAGATTTCTGACCTTCTAATATTATCTTTAGTATTATTTTGAAAATCGATTTTAGAAATGAAATAATTCAGCTGTATTTTTCTACTGCATTATTAACAAGAGTTATTCCTTTCTTCATCTTCTCATTTGTATCTTTTTCTGTATTAGATTCCACAAAAATTCTAAAAATTGGTTCAGTTCCAGATGGTCTAATTAGAATCCATCCAGCAGGATAGATTAGTTTCAGTCCATCAATTGTATTTACTTCAACTTCTTTTGGCACATTGTTTTCTATGTAACTCATAACTTTCTCTTTCAGAAAATCAGAGCATTTAATTTTCTCTTTTTTTTGATGATATTTAGGTAATTCTTTCTCTAATTCACTTAATTTTCTATTCGTCTCAGCGATAATATTAGCCATTAGTGCTGCAGCCATTGCTCCATCTCTCACGCATTGATGAGGAGCATAAAAAAGACCACCATTTTCTTCTCCTCCTAACATACTCTTGCTTTCAATCATTGTTCTACTAACATAAATACAACCAACAGGGGTCCAGATAATTTCCACTCCGAGCTCTTCAGCTATATCTATTACAACATTAGAAGAACTTACAGGAGTAACAAATTTCTTATTTTGAATATTGCCAAATACCCATTTCTCAAAAATAGCAATTGATCTATCTCCGTAAAATACACTACCTTTCTCATCTCCGAATATCGCTCTATCTGCATCTCCATCATGAGCAATTGCAAAATCAGCTTTTGAATAAGATGCTACATTACTCATTTTTCCGAGTTCTTCAGGTGATGGTTCTACACCTCTTCCTGGAAACCTACCATCAAGTTGACAATTAATTGAAATAACTTTTATTCCTAATCGTTTTAGTACAAGAGGCGTAACTAACCCACCAACTGAATTCCCTCCATCAACAACAGCAGTCAGTTTCCTTTTTCTTATTTTCTCTTCATCAACCACACTGACAATCTGCTCAACATAATCTGGGATAAGATTCATTGTTGAAACATCTGCGACTTTATCCCATTTAGTGAAATTTGAGATATTCTTTTCAAAATTTTCTTCTAATTTAAGTTGTTTTTTAATACTGATTTCAATTCCATCTGAGTCTATAACTTTGATGCCATTGAATTCAGGAGGATTATGACTAGCAGTAATTACTGTACCTAAGTGTGCTTTTAAATGAGTAACAGCAAATTGAACAAGGGGAGTAGGTACAATTCCAAGATCGATTATTTCGATTCCACTTGCTATGAGGTTTGCTGTTATAATATGTTTGATGAATGGACTGCTAAGACGTGAATCTGATCCCAAAACAATTGTTCCCTTATTGTTTAGGGATGATGCTATTGCAAGACTCATTCTTGAGAGAAATTTTGGGTTTATTAATTTTCCAAACTCACCACGTATTCCATTGGTACCAAAATATTTCCTCTTCATTACCTCGTACTAGTAAAAATAGGATTATATCTCTTTCTACTTAAAATTGTTAAACTTCATTTACTTATACAATTTCTCCCTCGTGGCAAAATATTTTAAAAACTTCGTTCCGGGTATAGATTAATCATAAGTAAAATACAATAGATGATATTATGAGCATTGAATTTCTAAAATCAATTAGAGAAACTGAGCGAGATTGTGAACAAAAGATAAAGAATACTGAATCTGAAAAGGAAATCGCATTAATGGAAGCAGAAAAGCATGCAGTGTTACGAATTAGAGATTCTGAAATTCAAGCTAAAGAAGAAGCAAGTAAGATTCTATCAGGTGTCAAGAATCGTGTAGAAAAAGAATATGTCAAGATGCTTAATGTATTTGAAGAAGAGCAAAACCAACTAAAAGCTAAATCAAAGAATATAGACAAAAAAGCAATTGATTTGATACAGTCAACTATCTTCTGATAACCAAACGTGGTAAATATGAGCACTCAGCAACGTAGTAAAATTGTTAGTATAGGAGATGAAGAAACTTCTCTGGGATTCAAGTTGGCTGGAATTTCTGAGGTTTTTACAGAAGAGCCTGATAAATCCGCTCCTCTTTTACGTACTCTTTCTGAAGATCCTGAGCTTGCCATATTAATTGTTACAGAGGAAGTAGCAAAAGCTAATAAAGATTTGATTAGAAGAATGAGAGCAGAACCTTATCCTGTAATAATTGAAGTACCAGGTAAAAAAGCTAAGTATGAAAGTGCAGAAGATAAAGTGAGAGCTTTAATAAAAATGGCATTAGGTATAGACATTGAAATGTAAAAAGAAAAATCTATATAGAGATAAACTACTTTCTTTTACGATAAGGTCTTAAGAATGAATGATAAAATGATCGGTCTAGTAATGATTTTTGGATCATTAGGAGTTATTGGATTTATATTTGTATGGACTATTTTGCTCCCCATAATAGAAGGCGAAGTAACACTAAAAGCATATCTAGCTTTAGCAATTGTTGTTTTCATAGCAATTCTTGCATTTATGTTATTAACAACATGGATCGGTTGGAATTTCTTAAGAACAAGAGCTCCTAAAGAAGATGTACTAGAAGAAAAAAACGAAGAAAGTGAAATTAACCAAGAATAAAAAAAAGGAATGTGATAATAATGATGGGTGGAAAAAGACCATTATCTCCGCGAGAAGCGAAACGTCTACAAGCAAGGATGAAGCAAATTGAATTAGATGGTGTAGAGGAAGTAATTATACGATTTGCAGATAAAGAAACAGTAATTTACAACCCTACTGTGGTGAAAGCATTCATTCCAGGTATGATGGAATCAGATACTTACCAAGTGATGGGAGCAGGTACAGACCGTCCAAAAGGCAGTGATTCAGCGGCAATTGCTGGAGTACAATATACTGATTCAGATGTAGAATTGATTGTTTCCCAAACTGATGCTACTGAAGATGAAGCAAGAAAAGCTCTTGAAGAAGAAGATGGTGACCTAGCTGGTGCTATTGTTCGATTAAAAACTAAGAAATAGAATTTACTTTTCCTCTTCTACTCCTTTTCTTGTGTCAACTGCTACTCCATTATTCATTTCCAAGATTAGTGGAGCTGAGAGTTTAGCAGTTCCTATTCCTAAAAAATCTCCTTTCTGATTAACAATAATAACCTCGTCTTTTGAAGCTATTTTCTCGTCCGCTTCTATAACATGTTTTGCAAAAACTGTTTTTCCTTTTCTTACAAAAGGTTCAGCATCTAGGTTCACAACTACATTGTAGCCTAAACCATTTTTATGAAGAATCTTACCTCCTAATAGAGATAGTACCAAGTATCCGTCACGAACACGAAAAGAACATATCCGCTCATTATTCATATAGATGAATCTGATTCTATTGGTACCTCTAGACCTTTCTATGGTAACATCCTCAGAAAACAGAGCATTTCCAGCTCCTTTTCCATATTGAAAATCAGCTATTGTTCTTATTTGACGTAAAGCAAACTTGCTAGGTTTCTCCATTTTAAGCATACTTTGTTGAATAAAATGGAATAATAAGAGTTTTTATTTGAAAGCATCTGATGAGATTGCTAGTCTATTTATCTATTTTTCAACATAGATATCAGTACACAAATGATAAAGTCTAGGAGAAATTTTTTTGATTTTTCTTATTTCTTTAATCACCAAATTATAGTTCGTATCTTCAACTAGCTGATAAATGAATTCTTCTGGTTCATTCAGATTATCTCTTGTAGTTGTACTGTGATAGTGAATCCATCCTTTGGTTTTGATTGCTTTTAAAGCACAATTAAAATGCTTTTCATCTATTTCAAAGTAACCCATTAATATTCTAGAGGCAATATTAGATGGTGTTTTCTCTCTGTTATCTCCATAAATTGGAAAGTATCTATCTTCAATCTTATTTAATCGAATATTTTTTTCGAGTAGACTAAATGCCACCTCATTCCATTCAATTCCATATACTTGTACTGAAGGATTATTTACTACAATTGGTAATGATAAATTACCTATACAAGCAAACATATCACAAATGACTTCATTGTTATCAACTAAATTTATAAGATGGTTTCTTTCTCCCTTGTTACCTGGTGAAAAAGTGATTTTCGATACATCTATTTCAAAAGAAGTTCTATATTCATTATGGATTGTAGTGTACCTTTCTTCACCTGCCAAATGCTTTATTTTTGGGATTCTAAATGAAGTTCTTGTTCCCACCTGTTCAATAACCACATTTATTTGTGGATCCAAATCGATAATTGCATCACCAATTAATTTTCTATAATTATACAAATCTCTCTCTATTTGGTGAAAAATTGCTATATCTCCAATCCTTGAATATCCTGAAGGAATTTTGTTGAGTAGAGAATTGTCAATTTTATTTTTCAGTAATAGCTGTAATTGCTTTTTTATTTTCATATGAATAAATGAATCTTCCAACACCAATTTTTAATATTATCCACAAATTCAGTATTTAGAAAGAAATGGTTCCTATTGCAAAATTACAAAACGAATTCTCGATTATAGAAGATAAAGAAGGTAATACTGTCTATAGTCAAGGTTGGTTTGGTAAATACACCAAAACTGGTCATCTGAAGCTAGATCCTTATGAAACAGTTCTGTTGTTAGAAAGAAAGAAAATCAATGTTAGCGATGAAAATAACAAGTCAAACTCACTGTCAGAAGTTGTAGCTCATTTCTCAAATAGCATATCTGATTTTCTTATCAACTATTTGTTGTATAAGGATTTAAGAAGCAGGGGATATGTTGTGAAAAAACATTCTATGGACGGAAAGTATTTCGAATTATACGAGAGAGGAACCACACCAAAAAAAGCTAAACATCTTGCACTTGTTGTTCCAATGGTTGAAGGAGTTTTGTTCAATATTGATGATATTGATCAAATCGTTTCAGAAGCTAAAGAAATCAGTAAAATCTTAATATTCGCAGTAATTGATAGTCTAGGGGATGTCTCATACTACAGTGTGAGTGAATTGGAATTTGGAAAAATAAATGATATGCTAGGTGATTAAAATTAAATATGTTCCAGATACTTCAACAATTATTAATGGTCAATTCTTAAAGTACCTCTCTGAGCAAAAGGATATAGAATCTATAATTTTGTCACGTGTAGTGATTGCAGAAATTGAAAATATGGCGAATCAAGCTAAAACAACTGGGATGGCAGCTTTAGAAGAATTACAATCAATGCGAGACTTCTGTGCTAAGAAAGGTATAAACATTATTATCGATGGTTATCGACCTACATTTCAACAAATTCGTGGTGCACCTTTTGGGGAACTAGATGCACAAATAAGAGAAATTGTACAAGAAAACCAAGCAATTTTAATAACTTCTGATAGAGTTATGGCTGAAATCGGAAAAACTGAAGGTTTAGCAGTTGTATTCATTAGAGAAACAACACGTAGCTTAGGAAAGAAGATTGAAGATTACTTTGATGAGCAAACAATGTCTATTCATCTAAGAGAAGAAAATTATCCTCTAGCGAAAAAAGGAACACCTGGGAATTTTGAATTAACAGCTCTTCAAGAAGAAGCCATTCTTACTCGTGATTATTTAGAAGAACTTGCAAAAGATATTGTTGAAAGAGCTACAAGAGAAAAAGATAGTTTCATAGAATCTGATC
>JAGLRO010000045.1 GCA_023136245.1 Candidatus Heimdallarchaeota archaeon | reverse complement strand
TATTTGAACGTGGGAAATAACAAATATAATTACCTAAATTTAAAGTAGTATCAACTTTTCCTTCATGATCAGCTTTTACAGTTTTGATTCGATTCCCTGAATAGTCTCTGATGATACAATACTGGTCTCTGATTGGAACTCCTACATAATAGTCTTGTACAATCACAGTAACATTAGCCAGACCAATGAAAATTGATTGAATTAAACCTTCATTTGAGTTAAATGTGAAAATATAATTTTGAAGACCTATATTCAAAGAAACGTAAAATTCTCCTGGAAATATATTGAAATAAACCCTCCCATCTACATCTGAAGTAATAATATACTCTGTACCATTGTAGATGCTATTTACTGCTAAACTTAGATTTGTGTATGGAATAATATTATCTCCTGATTTCGTTTGAATTGTTAGATTCATTGTTAAATATTCCAATCCAACATAGAACGTATAAACTGATATAGTTTGAATGTAACAACAATCAATCAGAGTAAATGAAATTGTGTGTTTTCCAGGAGAACTGTATTCTAGAAAAACTTCTCCTTCGTATTTGTATACTATAGTTTCCAAATCTAAGCTAAAATAGATTTCAACCGCATCACTTGAAAGCTCAAGAAGAACAGTCATTTCTTCATTTCCAAAATCTGGAGAAATTATTGTCATGGTAGCATGTAGTGTGTCAAATATAAGTTCCTGATTGAATATATCCCCTGGAAATTCTGCAAGTTCATGAGTTAAATCGTATCTCCCATCTACTAAAAATAATGATGAGTTTTCATTTAACAATGAAGTAAAATCAAAATAGGGTACTGTAACTAAAATATCTCCAGAATATGTGCTATTTAGAAACTGCGATGTTAGAAGAGAAGAATTCAAATGATTGAATATTTCAAAATTCCAGGTTCTTGTTCTATGTTCAAAGATATTTAAACTAAAGATAATTTCCAAGGTATATAATCCTGGATAAAGATGAATCCGTTTTGATTCTAATAGTAAACCTGTCAAGTTTATTGGTCCAATTATGTTGTATTCAATTGAAAAGTAGAATAGATCAGTTATAATGTTTAGATCAATAAAATTCTGATTCAAAAATCCCGAATATTCATGAAACAAATAGAAATCTATTGGTGATCCTCCGGTGAAGTTTACGATAGTAAACTCAAAAAAGTAATTTATCAAATTACCTGCTAAATCGCATGCAGTAATTTTCAAGGAATGAATTCCATTTTCTTCAGGTACTGTGATATTATTGTTGTAAACTCTTGAAAATGCTTGATTGTCCCATGTATATTTCAACCAAGAAAGAGTTTCATTATGTATAAAACTGATTATGCTACCAGTATCTAAAGATGTACCATTTACAACACTTAATGTTATATTAGGAGCAAAATTATCAATTTTAATCTCGTATGTTTTGAAATACCATTGAGAGTTCTTATAGATGGATAAATTTAGCGAATGAAATCCATCACTTAAGTTTTGTGCTGAAATTATTCCATCTTGAGGTACTGAAATATCAATATCACTATCCCAATGGAACAATACAGATGAAGCTAATTTGTCATACCAGACCTGTATGGGTGATTCCCCTTTAATAATTTTAAACGAAGACATCCCCAAAATTCCGATGAAATCAACTATATTTGTTACTGAAAAGTAGAAGACCCAAGACCTTGAAAAATCCTCAGTTTCAGCTTTAAGAGTTAATTTGTGGATGCCGATTTCTGGTGGAGCAGGAATTGAATTATATAATACTTCTTTCCATGTATCACTATCCCATCTATATAGAATGTCTTTGCTGAAATAAAGTGAGCTATTGAAAGTTAATGTACTTAAAGGAAGTATTTGCGATCCGTTCATCACTTTGTTAAAAGTAAAATACACGGGAAAATCCTGTGACATAGTGAAATAGACTGTTTTTTCTGCATAATTTCTACTTTTATCTCCACTCCCTGGATAATCTTCATTATATGCAACAAAAGTGATTGAATGTGGTCCTACTTCAAAAGGTACATTTATGCTGGGTGGAGGTCTTTCTCCTTCTAGATTCAAAAAATACTCTTGAATTGTCAAAAGATTTCCATCTGTATAAAAATAGATTGAATATCCAGTAGTAGCACTCACAGAGATATTAAGACTCTTACCTATGAATATGCTAAAATTTGTTGGAGAATTTACAGAAATACTGGGGTGTCTATCTATTAGTTCAATCTCAATATTATTTACATCTGTAGTGACAAATGCAACACCTTTCCTATATCTCTCATATGTAGCCTCAGCATAGTAACTATCGTTGCTAACTATAAATGAAACCTCTCCATTTGAATCAGTATATTTAGTATAAGAGTCACTCCATAAAGCTCTTTCTTCAACACTTTGTTTGAAAATCTTTACTCTTGCACCTTCTATAGGTTCATCTTCATCTGTGACAACTCTTATTTTAACCTCCCTTTGAATATATGGCACGTAAATATTCTTTGTTAAGTTAGACAACAGAATAATTTCAAGAGGTTCAGAAAATTCGTTTCCAATCTCTACTTGTAGTTCATATTCTCCGAAAGGAAGAACCAATTGAACAATATCTGTATTGTAGAAAATTTCTTCCCGTAAAATGTCTCCTCTAGTATTTCTGATATAAAGAGTACCATTTAATTCTTCTAAGCTACAAGGAGTAAATACATTAACAGTAAGTTCATGTTCACTATTCACTATCTCTCGCAAGATTTCTTTATCAGGGATTATCTCCAAATCAATTTTAACCCTTATATGTGTTATATAATTGTAAGATTCAAAAGAGAAGAATTGCCCAATCCATAGAGGTGCTATGATTTCATCATCCAATAAAGTACCCGAATAAAAGATAGATTTTACTCGTAATTCAAGAGCTGAATCAGATCTTGTAGAGAAAACTGTTAAGAAATCTCCAGCTTCAAGGTTATTTCTTTCTGCAAAGTTTATTCCAATACTTACATCAAAGGTGTCATTTCTATCTATTGGATAACCACCATCAAGATATTCAACGTCCATAAAATCTGCGAATTTTGTGACATCCACACCTCTGAAGTAGACAGCTGTTTGCTTATACACTGCTGCTGTCATTACTTCCGGACTAACATCAATTACACCATAAAGAGAGTTGATTGTTTCAGCAAGATCCATAGGAAGTATGCTAGTATACGGTGTAGAAGCTCTCGGATTCGATAAAACAAGCACATCTTCACTCTCTCCGAGGTATGAAGAAGTGGACTCAATGATATTTAGCATAAGGATTCCACCACCAGTAATTATTGTAGAACTAATTAAGAATCCAATAAAAGCAATGAATATCCTCTTCTTAGGTAGCAAATTATAAAGGAAGATTTTATGTAAGTCCATTTAGAGCTCCTCCTTGATTACTCTTATTTTAGCAGCATTTATTGCTGGATAAATCCCTGAAACCAATGAAAGTGATACTGAGAATAAAAATATTACACCAATTAATTGTAGATCGATTCTTAGTGCTAAGAATGGTAAGCCTATAAAAGCTGATACTGAAGCAACTATCCCACTAACAGCTAAATACCCCACAATGAGAGAAAGAACTGCTGAGATAACACCTATAAATAATGCTTGCATCATAAAAAGTACAACAATTTGAGTGTTGGTTGAACCAATAGATCTCAGAATAAAGATTTCTTCTTCACTCTCTTTTACTAAAGTATAAATGCTATAGGTAATCGATATTAACATTAGAACAAAAAATAATATTTGCAAAAGTGTCAATGTCTGAATAACCTCTTCAGTTGCGTAATTGATGAAATTCTGTGTTTGTTTTTCTTCAATAATTTCTAGAAAATTAAATTCATCAAGTATCTCTTCTTTGATAGTTTCTATTTCTCTTGTATCAAGTACTCGTAGTTCAATAATTGAATAATAATCTAGAGTTACATTGAATTGAAAATATTCGATTGATCCTAAGATTTCAATATCATATTCATGACCAGATTCAATTATATTCTTAACTGTATAATTTCCAATGAAAGAAGTTGTAAAACTACTATTTACATAGAGGTTTTCTATTTCAATTTGAATTTGTGCTCCAACGCCTGAAGTTAATTGAGACTTCATATGTTGCCCCATAATTAATTCATTATCTCCTGGTTCAGAAACAGGATATGTATAACTATGATGTTGAAAATGTTCAAAGGTTGTGAAATTCAATAAACGTAAATGCGTTAATCTACTCTCCCCCGTTTCTCCTTTTACTAAGACAGGGAGATAAATTTGAGGAAGTATGACTTCAACATTTGGTGTTGTAATAGAGTATTCTTCTAAGAATGAATATACTTCTTGATTGATTCTACTTTCTGACAAGCTCTTTCCATTTTCAACCAATAATAAGAAATTTGATGGTTGAATGGTTGTAGCCATACCACTGATGTTGCTTGCATACCCTCTTACTAGAAGGATTGTCGCAATGTAAATAACTAATGCTAAGGTCAACGTTAGAATTGCTTGATATGTTCTTTTTCTATTATGAAAAAAGAATCTAACAATAAATCTAAACACTGCTCATCACTTGTCTTTCCTTATATCTAACTTATCAAATTTAAAACTTTATGATTAAAAGGAAGAAAACTGTCACCCTCCACTAATATTGTCACGTCGTAGGTGCAAATAGCATGAAGAAGATAATTCTCTGAACAATCATGGTAAAATAGAGTGAGACAAACAGTGCTACGATCGAAGGAACTCTAGTTTTTGATGGAGTAACTCTGTTAACTCCTATTCCCATAAAAAGAATAAAACCAAAGACGAATATATTCAATGGTAAATGAACTGTAAGAGTAAAGAGTAAAGAATTCTTCTCTGCTTCAAATAAACTAGGCGTTCGAGGATTAAAACCAATTGCTTCTAGATACTTAACTCCACTGAAAATATAACTAACTGATAGAAAGAGAATTGCAATTGAAGTGATATAAACAGCGTTTTTGTATATTTTTCTCCATCTTTTTTCTCCAAGTATTAGTGAATAGCCAAGTGGAAATATAAACACCCAAGTAGCCCATGTAATTATTCCTAATCCGATTTGATCCATTATGTCACTTACTTGTAAACTTTGAAGGATATTTAGAAAATCAAATTCATTTGCGAATTTTTCACCTAGGAGTCCACCGGGGAATAAAGAAAGAACTCTTAGTTCAGAAGCATATCCTCCAGCAAAAATCATGAAGCTAGTATAAAGTAAGAAAGAAACTAGAATATTGAAAAGGAAGTAATTCGGAAGTAGTTCAGAGTAACTCGCACGTGTCGGACGTGATACATAATCTCTGATAAATCTGAAGATATCTCTAGCATAAGTGAACTTAAACAAAAGATAAATTGCTATTGCTGGTATTGCAATTACAGCTATTAATAGAAGTAACTGCAACGTTAGACCAATTGGATTTGTTAAATTAGCTAATATTCCGTCCCAAACAAACGTCTTTATACCGAATTCAGGCATTCCTGCAAAGGGAGCTGAACCAAAAACTAACACCATGTACCAACTAATTGCTAGAGTGACAAGAATAGTTCCTAAGTAATCCCAAATTCGGAATTTTCTCTTTTGTGTGTCCAAATACCAAAGCTTCTTGTAAATAATCTCTGTTGCATCTACTTCAAAATCAGTTAAAACCAGACCATCTATCCTTATTTCACCATATTTCTCGAAGAATCGTTTTGAAATCATGTTTAGAAGTTCATATGTGTCTTTCGAGTCCATTCTTTTATCGACAGTTATAACGAACAGAAGATCGGTTCTTTCTTCTTGAAATATGATTCTTGAAGTAACAAGTTCGAATTCAGATATTTTTTCTCTTTGTGTTTCTGTTGCCATTGAGTAGATGGCACTCATTAAACCACCAGTAAGCGCAACATCAACAGCTTCTTCAGTCTTTTCAAATTCTTGACTATAAAATATTTGACCGTAGGTTGTTAGAATTAGAAGATTCTTAATCACTGGTTAATCCCCTTATCTTATATCTCTTATATGAAAGCTCTATCCTAAAAATTTTGTGGAAACAAAATGAAGGGAAAAAGAGTAAAACGCTAAGACTACAAAGCCATCATGTTCCTTCGAAGTATGCATCTTTGTATTTTTCTTGTTCTTCAGTCAATTTATCGATTTGATATCCCATCAACTCTAATTTGAGACCAGCGATTTTTTCGTCTTGCTCTCTTGAAATATCATACACCCTCTTTTCTAGAATTGCACTTTTTTCTTTAAGGTAAATTAAGCTGAGTAATTGGTTTGCAAAAGACATATCCATAACTTCTGAAGGATGACCTTCTGCTGCAGATAAATTGACCAATCTTCCCTTTGCAAGCAAATAGATTTTATTGCCATTTTGAAGAGTATATTCTTCATTATTTTCTCTTATTTCTCGTTTAGATTTAGCTAAGTTTTCTAAATCAGTTATGTTTATTTCAACATCATAATGACCTGTGTTACAGATTATTGCACCATCTTTCATATTCTCAAAATGACTCTTTACTAGAATATCTTTCATGCCAGTCGCTGTGATAAACAAATCCCCAACCTTTGCAGCATCATCCATCTTCATCACTCTAAAACCATCCATTGCTGCTTTTAGTGCTTGAATAGGGTTTACTTCAGTAACAATGATATCCGCACCTATACCGGAACCATTTTTTGCCAAACCCTTTCCACAATGACCATAACCTGCTATCACTACAATTTTACCAGCTATGATTATATTTGTTGATCTTAAGACTCCATCAAGAGTTGATTGTCCTGTTCCGTACACATTGTCAAAGTCACTTTTTGTTTCAGCATCATTAACTGCAATAATTGGATAAAGAAGTTTACTAGCTCTTTCCATTGCTCTCAATCTATGAACACCTGTTGTTGTTTCTTCTGTACCACCAATAATATCTTCTGAGAGTTCTGGAAATTCGGAATGAACTCGGAAAATTAAATCGGCTCCATCGTCCAGTGTCAAGGTTGGTTTAAATTCAAGTACTTTGTCAATTGCCCAGTAGAATTCCTCTGTTGACATGCCGTACCATGCAAAAATAGGTATATTATTTGCTGCTAGTGCAGCTGCAATATCGTCCTTTGTGGAAAGAGGATTACACCCCGACCATGATAACTCCGCTCCAGCTGAAATCAGTGTTTCAACCAAAACAGCTGTTTCCTTAGTAACATGAAGACATCCTGCAATTCTCATTCCTTCAAGTGGTTTTGTGTTAGCAAATTCCTTTCGCAAGTTCATTAAAACTGGCATCCTAGATTCTGCCCAATCTATCTTTTTTCTTCCTTGTTCTGCTAAACTGATGTCTTTAATTTTATATTCCATGTAGCAACACAAGTTAATGTTTTTAAAAAGATGTCGAGAAGTGATTACTATCAATTTCTAAAAGAGAAAAATGAGCACAAAATTAATCTATTATTACACCTACTACAATCAAGATGAATGACTATCGCTATCCTTCAATTATCGCGCATAGAGGTTCTTCAATTGAAGCATATGAGAATTCCTTTGCAGCATTTCAACTTGCAATATCGCAAAAAGCTGACATGATAGAATTAGATACACACATAACCAAAGATGGTCATTTTATAGTATATCATGATGGAATTATCAAACTAGATGAAGAGGAGTATGTAATTTCCAAAACAAAGCTGGAAACAATCCAACAGTTATCTCTTCCAAATGGAGACCCCATTCCTATACTGGATGATGTGCTAAAACAGTTTCTACCGTCTATTAGTTTTAATGTTGAAATCAAATGTCCAATAACAAAAAAGCAATTTGAGGATATGTTGGAGAGTATTGGAGTAGATAGTTCGAAAATAATAGTTAGCTCATTTCTTTTTGAGGTAATAAATACTCTAAAAGACATGACTCTTGGATATAGTCTAGCTTTTCTCTACGTTCTTCCAACGGCAAAAAACAAGAAAATTTCTAACTTAGATTATGTTTCAGCTATGAATCCTTTTCATAAGCTACTTAATTCAAAACAAGTTCAATATTATCACAAAAACTCAAAAAAAGTCTATCCTTGGACCATTGATAGGGAAAAAGACATTAGAAAATTAATCAAGAAAAGAGTTGATGGAATTATAACGAATAAGCCAAAAGAAACAAGAGATATCATTAATGGAATATTGAAAGTCTAAAATTAAGATATTAAAGGTTCTTTACTAGAGAAAATGAATATTCTTGCCATTCTGCAATTTCGTTTATCTGATTTAGTTTCTCCTCCATTTTTTCATCCTCAACATAGAAGATCATACTAACAATTTCAGGATTATACCCCTCTTCAATTATTCTTCTGTAATCCATTGGTTCTTCAATAATTTCTAGATGATATTCCTCATTTCTTGAAACCATTACTTCGGTCAATTCAGGTTTCAATCCCTTGATGACTACATTATAGATTTGAACAAATTCAGTCTTCTTCTGTAATTCCTTACTTACCCGCAGAACTGAAGATGAATAATCTCCCTCTTGAATGAAGATTGGAATTAACCAGAAAGATGGGCTTGGAAGAGTTATTTCAATCAAAGTGCATCCTTGTTCTTTTGCATGTTTATCCAATTCAGAAATTAGTTCTTTAGCATTCTCCATCTTTTGGTATTTTGGCAAAAAAACCATATCATCGATTACAAAAGCTTTTATGATTTTTCCTCCTTCTTCTCCTTCCTCTTTCTCCTTTTCAATCAACCAAACTATATATCCGATATTTTTCTCTTTATGCTGAATTAAGCTAATTTTTGCGTTTTTTGATACAATCATAGATTCAATAAATTCTTGAATCGAGATATGTTCCCCATAAAAATTCTGTAGAATTTGTTTTAATTCTTCAGATTTCTCAATATCTCTTATATGATTGAGCATCATTGGTTGAGATTTTCACAATACTAAATAAATATGTGTTTATGTAATTCAATGAATAAATTAAGAAAATAAAAAAGAAGAAATAAAAAATCTTCTTAGAATCATGTTGGTGTAACTTCAATAATTGATGAGAATTCCGTACCACCAGCAATAAATGTGAGTGTTATTGTACATTTCACGCCTGAACTGAATGAACCTATAATAGTTATGTCTTTTGATTCTCCGTTTTCAATCGTCACTGGAGTTGTAGAACTTACTGCTAGATAAGTTACTGTTGGACTCACTGCCACCGTACCATTAAATACTACATCAGAAGCTTGTGCTGCGGCTCTTATTGTTATTGAGAAATTGCCATCTCCTTGATCAATACTAGATACTTCAGTTAATATTGCATTTGCAGGGGTCAACATTGGAATTACTACTAAGAATACAATAGCTGCTGCTGCTGTAACTAGTGCAATTAAAAGAACGGTTGCAATAACTGGAGACACTGCTCGTTTTTTCATATTTTTTTCACCTTTTAGATTTAAAGTAATCAAGTCATTTTATGTGATTTGTTACTTAAAAGAGTAGCGATTGTTTTTCTGATAAAATTACATAATACGTCCATAATATCAAAAGGTTGCTGATTCACAATTGTTTATATTTGTGTGTGTCTCTAAATAAATGACTACAATGGATGCTGCTGCAAATATAATTTTTCGAGCAATTAGTGCAATATATGAAGGCACCATCAGCAGTAGCACGCTTTATCCAACAGCCTTTTCTGATGACAGTAAAAAGCAGTACACATACTATGGTTTTCGTCTTCGAGAGGTTGTCCCTTCTAGATTAGTTGTAAGAGTGTATGAAGAAAACAAAAATCTCTTCTATGATTTACTTTGGTTTGTAGATGATTCCAAAATGGAAGGAAAAGGTCATGCTATCTTTGATTCTAAATCCTCAAAAATTAGTACAACTGGCACTCCTAAAGAGTTTGTAAAAAGATTAGTATCAGATGCCAGTATAAAAGCATGTTTTGAAGATTTAGAAAGTTATGAAAATTTCTTTGAATTCGCATCTGCTGGATCAAGAGAAATGTTTCCTGAAAAACTACAAAATGAAGCAGAATTAATCTTAAATAAAATTCCAACAGCTCTATATGCTTTCTCTAGATGTAAGTTAAATGCTAAAAAATTAAAGAATGAAGATTATCAAGAGACAGCAATTAATGGATTTCTTGCTATTATAGATTTAATTCATCGTTCTTTTGAAATTCTATTCATTATCGCTCAAGAAACACTCAAATCAAATGTTTTCTGTGTTCGTTGCGGACAACAACTTCCTGTGAATTCCTATTATTGTCCAATATGCGGTAGCAAACAAAATTGATCTAACTTCATGTATGATACAAAATTTCAGCTTTTTCTATCAGTTCCAAAGTATCTGTTTGGTTTGCTAAATCTCTTGCATTTGGTGAAAAATTATTTGCTATAACAAATCCCCCACTCAAATTAGATCGTTGAACTAAACGTTCTATGTGAATTATTTTGTCAGTTCCTACACTTCTTCTCCAATCTAAAACCCAAACTCCAACTAACAGTTCTTTTATGATAATAAGAAAATCAATGGAGTGTTTTTTTGGACCCTGGATTAAAGATAAATCATGTGTTATTGTTCCAAAATTCTTTAGGTATTCAAGAGAAAGCTCAATAAGTGGTTTATCACGATCTATACTCATTGAGTAAGAATTATAATATTATATTAAAAGATTTGTATCAAATCGCGTAATAATTATTGTCGGGATTTTTAGCAGTTTTTCACCTTTATATGGTTACATCTGTTTCTAGTGTTTTGTCATTGCATTTTATTTTCCACTTTCCTTCTCTAGTAAAAATTAAAGGAATTTCTTTTACAAAATTTCTGATAACTTGCATTGCCATCACAGATGGATCTCTTTGAATTAGAATTTTTATGTGTACTTCTTTTTCATTCTCATTCATTAGGACTTCTTCATCCTTTAATTGTGATGCAGAATCGGGAAGATACCCTTTTACAACTAAAATTACTTCTAAGTTCTTTTGTGGCTGCTTTTGAAAAGATATCTTTGATAATGGAGCGAATTTTATTGCTTTTCTCATCACTTTATGTTTCGTAATTGATGTTATAAATTTGTAGTTTCCATTATTGAATGAAAACATTTTATAATGTATCGGAAAGAAATCATACAATGTCTTCTTCCTTATCAAAATACCTTAGGAAAGTGAATATAAAAGAAATAATTATAATGATTGTGGCAGCTGTCTTTATTTTTTTAGTTGTAAGAATGATGTTTGGAGGAGTGCTTGGTGTATCTTTAGTGGTAATAGAAAACGGACCTTGTCCTAATTCTTCGATGTGTCCAACATATGACAAGGGAGATATGTTTCTGATATACAAGAGTGCTCCTGATAAAATTGAACTAGGTGATGTAATAGTCTACAATTCTGATTATCATTTCAGTTCAAACCTTCTTATAATCCATAGAGTAGTCAATATTACTATAATAACAGATTCTACAGGGGATCATTATTATTATAGAGTCAGTGGAGATAACTATGATTCTAATGATTATCTTGATTGGTATAATTCTTCAACAAAGCTAATTCCCTACGAAGCAGTAGCAGGAAAGACAAAATTCCTAATTCCTAAATTAGGATACATTCGTTTATGGATGACTGACATTCCTGCAATCAGATATATTCTGTTAGCTCTAATTGTAGCTATATTTTTGTACTTAATATTTACTCCTGATGATAAAAAGAAAAACGATAAGGAAAAGGAGGATTCATCAGAGAAGAAAACGGAAGAAGACGAAACTAAAGATGCAGATGAGAGTATTGTAGATGACTCTCAAAAGGTTAAAAGACAATTTAGTTTTAAACTTCTTTTCATTGGATTTTGGAGTAACACAAAGAAGTATTTCAAAGAGTTATTTGTTGATAAGAAGAAAAGGAGAAAAGTGATAATCTATACCTCAATTATTGTAGCTCTTATTATTTCCGTTCCTATATTAGATACAGCTATACGAAAACCTGGTGTCGATACAGGAATAGTAGATATCGTTTTAAAGAATCCAACAAACCCAGGAAACTATATTGTTCTTGAGGATATTGTTTTTCTTCCTTTTACAATTCACTTCAATCATGATGGGTCATGGAATAAAGTACTGAAAGATTTTGTAGTGTATGGAATAAAGAATGATACAATTATTTCTATAATGAAATGGTTTTCTTTCTACCAAAAAGAAGGAGACTTGAGACTAGGTGGATCGTTAGTATTTGATTTGGTAGAATATAATAATACCCTACCGTTAACAATCCATATTTCTTATGTTGTACACCAGAGATTTGGTCCTAATGTTCCAGGATCATATAATGAAACATTCGATACTCCTCTTATACCTTAATGACTAGTATTCTAAGTATCTAGATACTTTCCCTAATCTTGATAGGAATTTCGCTTGAGGTTCTAACTGTTGTAATTCCAGCTTCAACAAGTATTCTCATTTTTTCTTGAGCTGTTCCTGATTTACCATGCACTATAGCACCTGCGTGTCCCATCTGCTTTCCTGGTGGAGCAGTTTGTCCAGCAATAAATGCAAAGACTGGCTTTGTTATTTCACTTTTTACTAAATCAGCAGCTTCTTGCTCTCCTGTTCCTCCAATTTCTCCAACTAAGATAATTTGCTTGGTTTGTGGATCTTCTTCAAACCATTTCAGACATTCATTGAAGCCGATTCCTTTAATGGGATCTCCTCCTAAACCTACACAAGTTGATTGTCCAAATCCATTCACTGTAAGATTCTGAATGATTTCATATGTCAGAGTACCACTTCGACTAACAATTCCTACATTTCCTGGAGAGCATATCTCTCCTGGAATAATACCAATTTTACTTGCTCCTGGAGTTATCAATCCTGGACAATTCGGACCTACCATTACAACTTTATTTTTTATAGCTTTTTGTTTAATTTTCGCTGTATCTTTCACTGGTATTCCTTCGGTAATGATCGTAAGAAGCTTAATACCCGAATCTATTGCTTCCAATGCAGCTGAATAGGTGAACCTTGCTGGAATAAAAATCACTGAAGCTGTAGCTTGTGTTTCTTTAACAGCTTCTTTCATACTATCAAATACTGGAAGACCAAGAAATTCTTGACCACCTTTACCAGGTGTAACACCTGCAATTACTTTTGTTCCATAATCTATCATAGATTTTGCATGAAAACTTCCTTGTTTTCCAGTAATACCTTGAACTATAACTTTAGTATTTTCATCTAACAGAATTGCCATCTTAATTTCCTCCTTCAACCAACTCTACAATTTTCCTCGCAGCTGGTTCCATCTCACTGTAAGCTTTGATTCCATTTTCCTCAAGAATTCTGATTCCAATTTTATCATTTGTTCCAACTAATCGAATAACAATTGGAGCTTCAATGTTGAATTTCTTAGATGCATTGATTATACCTTCAGCAACATCATCACATCTTGTAATCCCTGCAAAGAAGTTGATAAAAATCCCTTTAACATCTTGTCTGGAGAGAATTTCTAATGATTTTTCAATTTTGGTTTCATCAGCTCCACCTCCTACATCAAGGAAATTTGCAGGAGAACTTCCGTAGAATTCAAGAAGATCACATGTTGCCATGGATAAACCTGCACCTCCTGAAATAATTCCAATCTCTCCATCAAGTTGAACATAGCTGATACCCGCTTCATTAGCTTCGAATTCTAAATCTGTGTATCGATCTCTCTGTGATTTGAGAGAAGCTATATTTTCTTGTCTATAGTACGCATTCCCATCTATCACTACTTTAGAATCTGCCGCGATAATTTGATTTTGTGGAGTAAGAATTAAAGGATTAATTTCAACAAGAGTTAGATCTAGTTTTTTTGCCATGTTAATCATGTTTGTCATGATATTTGAAAACGATGTTAATGTTCGTGCACTAAAACCAAGTTTCTTCCCAAGATTCATGAAAAGATAGGGAAGAGGTTCATCGTCTATAGCTAGAGTATCTCTATAAATTTCATCTGGATAATTTTCTGCAATTTCTTCAATATCAACTCCCCCTCGTGAACTAGCTAATGTTAGATATTTACCTGATTCATTGTCTAACATTACAGCGAGATAATATTCTTTTTGAATTTCCATTGGTTCTTCTAACAAGACTGTTTCCACTGGTTTTCCTCTATGGTCTCTCCCAATAATACTTTTAATGTAGTCATCAGCTTCATCTTTTGTAACTTTCTTGATCAATCCAGCTTTTCCTCTTCCTCCTGAAAGAGCTTGACCTTTAGCCATCATAACGTTGCTATCAAGCTCTTTTGCAAACTCTTCAATACTTTCTTTTCCTGTATAAACCTTGAACCGAGGAACAGGGATATAATTAATTTTGAATAGTTGTTTTCCTTCAAATTCATAAAGAATGCTCATAGAGAAGCAAAACCTTGAATTCTATTTAAAATATTTTATATGATATTAACTTAAAGAAAAAAGACTTGCATGAGAGAAAAAAATAATTACAAAGTTATTTCTTAATCATTTCAACTCTCTTTGCTCGTGGATACGAAAGAACCCACTTCTTGCTACAATCAGGACAAGTCAATCGTAAGTCAACTTTTTTGGATGTCTTTGAAGCCATTTTTGTTTGAGTGACTGGACGTTTACTGAATCTTCCTTGATTACCATATCCTCTTCTGCTTCTTTTTTCTCTTCTAGCCATTGCAGATAATCCTCCCCCTCTTCTAGCAGATTTTTCTTGTTTTACTTTCATAGTAACATGTTTTCCACAGTTTGGACAGTATTTGAACATTGTATCTGGTATTTTGACCATTTTTGTCACTCACTTTATTGCATTGTTATGTGTTTTTATTTGTTTCCTTCGATGTTCAAGATGAAACAATTTAGAGTTCTCTTAATGCTTGTATATCTCTTAGTTTCTGTAATGGAATAATTTGATAAGTTTTGTTTGGTTGTTCTCTTCTAATACTCAACGGTAAAACTTTGGTTCTAAGTTCCATTTCAGCTATTACTAGAGGGGATTTATTTTCATATTCTTCAATTCTAAAAAGAATAGGTGCCCCCATACTTAATTGTAAAGCTCTAGCTCCAACGATTCTGGCACGCTCAAACCTTGTTAATCGATCGGGACCAACCTTGACTTTTTTTGAGATGATTTCAAGAGATTCAGTTTCTTTGTTCGACTTAAGTGTCATTCCAATTCACCAAAACACACAGATAGAGGCTACATCATTCAAACCATAATTTCATATTAAAAATTTTTAGTTATTGGGGAATTATACTATATGAGAATCTGAAGAAGGAATTAAGCCAAATAAATTAATCCTCTTAATGAAATTCTTTTAATACAAATATATTTGCAGAATTTAGTCGGAAATTTTGTAGAAAGAAGTTAAGTATCTATCCAAACAGTTGCATATCTGGAAAAACTTTAATAAGAAATTGACACCAAATTAAACAGACAGAAGGTAGGAAAAAAACACTTATAAAATACTTCCGAAAAGTAGAATAACAATACGGAATGTCTGCAAATGAGCATGTTCGGGTCATTTTCATCATGGTTGAGAGCCAAGTTAAAGAGAGAGCAAAAGGCTAAGATACTAATTTTAGGTTTAGATGCTGCTGGTAAAACCACATTGACTCGTTTTATGAGATTTGGTAGATTTGCAGAAAACCTTACACCTACTATCGGACAGAACATCGAGTCATTTGAATTCGAAGGTTGGACCATTACTGCAATTGATGTTGCTGGTCAGTCACATTTTCGTTTCTTATGGGAAGCACATTATCCAGGATGTAGTGCTGTCATTTTCGTTATAGATGCAGCGGACATTGAACGACTCCCTGAAGCAAGAGATGTTCTGAAGACTCATGTATTTAACAACCCATATATGGAAAATGTTCCTACGCTAATTATGGCGAATAAACAAGATCTTCCAGGAGCAGTTGAAGCTCCACTTCTTATACAAATGTTGGGTTTGCATCTGGATTTGAAAGATCGCACTTTTGCTGTTTTCGATACAAGTATTCTACATGGGAAGGGAATAAAAGAAGCATTCATCTGGTTAGTAAATGAACTTGATACACATCTTATGTAATTCAAGCTGATTTATGTTTAAATCTAAATTTAGCAATAAATCCCCCAATATTCTTGATTTTCATGGGATCAAGATAAATGGATGATAATTCTTGTTCCTCAGCTAAATCAAGTAATTTTGACATATGTGAAAATCTTGAAGATAATATTTTCCTTTCTTGAAGCTTTCTTAGGTCATCAGGAAAATCTTGACTGGTGTAATAGGCTTTCTCAAGAATATTCTGAAACACTGTTTCATTCTCAAGATAATCAAGAGAATGTGTTACATAGGATATTGATGATTCAGTATGAAGGCTTCGATAAAGTTGTGTTATAGTCTTGATTTGTCTATTTGACATCTTTTGTAATCGACGTAAACTAAGATTCGATGCAAAAGTTGGTATCACAGCTGTTCGTGAGTTTTGGGGTTCAAGATATACAGAAGTATATCTTATATCGTTTTTTTCGTTCAAAAATGCAAGAAAAGAAGAATGAATCACTCGGATTGCTTTAGTTTTTATTCTTTCTATTTGTTTTGTGATCGCTTTGAGCTGCATTTGACTTCTAGCAACGACAGTTATTGGATTTTTGTGTTTGGTTAACTCAGCTATGTACCCTGCTACTTCTCCTCTGTCTCCAGATATAACTAAAATGTTATCTCTGGAACCTAAGTTCAGCGATTTTACTCCTATTGTTTGAGGAGGTGTAAGTATGCTGAAATATCCTTTTCTATATTCCTTCAGCTCTGTTATAGGTGGAACATATCCTAAAGAATCTGTTACTCTTACTACCGCTCTCTGAGTTAATGAAGAAATCTCTTTACTGTTAACTAAAGCATTCCCTAGTGCGATGATATTTCCAGTAAAATCCATAATTCTTGTTTTGTCCCCTTGCAAAAAGCTATTGTGGCTTGTAATAGAGGCTGTTTTTACATCTTTTCCCAATGAAATATTTGAAGCTGATTCTCGATCTACTTTTACTACAGGTAGCTCTAGTACATCACCTTCAATTTTTTGTTTCTTTACATTTACAACAATAAAGTCTTCGAACCAAGGATGTTTTTTTACCTCAAATTCCATTTCTTCGAATATATCTATTAATGAATCAAAATCAATTCGACTTGAATTTACTTGAACCCATAGAGAATCAAAAGGTTTTCTTATGTTTTCTAAAAGATTCAAAGTTTCTTCTAATCCAAAAGACTCAATCCAATGATAAAGCATGCTAGTAGTATATTGGAATCTTTTCACAATATCGCTTGCTAATTCATCTGGATTATTGCTGTGATTCATTTGTTGAATTTTACTAACATTTCACCAGTTTATGAACATTATTAAAACTGTGAATTTAGCGACTCATCAAAAAATTGAAAAAAGAATAATAATTTCTATATCAGAGGCTCTCTAAATGGAACATGCATTCACAGTACGGCAAGCAGAACTTGGTGATATCAATGATATAATCAAGATTAACCGCTTATGTCTTCCAGAAAACTATTCTTTTGATTTCTTCTACAAGATTCTCTCTGAAAATGGTTTTGCATGTTCTGTGGGTGAAGATAATGGAAAAACCATAGGTTACTCTCTTTCTCGAATCGAACGTCCGTTTTCATCGTTTCTTGGATTAAATCCATCCAAGGGTCATATAATTTCTATAGCAGTTCTTCCAGAATACAGAAGGAAAGGTTATGGTTTAGAAATTATGAAGTATGGAATGCAGAAATTGATTGAACATAATGTTGAATCCATATATCTTGAGGTTAGAGTTTCTAATGTTGCTGCTGTTGAAATGTACAAAAAACTGGGATATTACATTAAAAAAGAGTATAAGCAATATTATCGTGATGGTGAGTCCGCATTCGTTATGGAGTGGGGAAGAAAAAAACCCACAGAATCCACTTAGAAGCACTTAATTCTGAAGAATAAGAAATGTATTACCGTCCGCATATCTCTGACACGATGAAGTATTTATACTAAAATCTTAATCATAAAAATAACAGAATGACCCTTCATTATCTTGATCAACCAGCTACCACACAAGAAATATTTTCTTTTCTTGCTAAAGAGATAAAGGATTGGTTTACTAGTCGATTTGCTAGAGGGTTCACTCAACCTCAACTATATGCGATTCCTTCAATTCATAAGAAAAAAAACACTTTAGTTTTCAGTTCTACAGGTTCTGGTAAAACCTTTGCTGCATTCCTTGCTGCGATAAATGAGCTTTTTATTGAATCAAAGAAAGGTAGTTTGAAGGATCAAATATACATATTATACATCTCACCACTTAAAGCACTTGGTAACGATATAAGAAAAAATTTGGAAGAACCGTTACAAGGGATACAGGATTTAGCAGCATCCAATAATATAGTGACTCCGAAAATTAGGGTTGCTGTAAGGACAGGTGATACAACACAAGCTGAAAGATCTCGAATGCTAAAAACACCTCCACATATACTCATAACCACACCTGAAAGTTTAGGGTTGATTCTAACTTCTCCTAAGTTTTCTCTACATCTGAAAAGCGTCAGGTGGGTGGTCTTAGATGAGATTCATGAAGTAAGTTCGAATAAGAGAGGAGCTCTACTTTCATTATTCTTAGAATATTTGCAGTCAGAGATTGCAGAGAATAATTTTACAAGAATAGGTTTATCTGCAACGCAAGCACCTATAGAGGAAATTGCAAGATTTCTTGTTGGGAGAAATGAAAAAGGAAAAGAAAACGATTGTTTCATAGCTAACCTACCTCCTCAAAGAAAACTAGATCTTGTTGTAAGAAGCCCTGTCTCAGATCTTCTTCATACTCCCTATGTTATGGTACAAGAAGGAATTTACTCTATATTATCTGATCTTGTTCTAGATCATGAAACTTCAATCATCTTTACGAATACACGTAAAGGAGCAGAAAGTGTTGCTTTCAAGTTAAAAGAATTTCTTGGGGATGAGTATGCTCCAGCGATTGCAGTTCATCATTCTAGTCTTTCAAGGGAGATAAGATTGGATGTAGAAGATAAGCTGAAAAACAACGAACTTATTGCAGCTGTTACTTCAACGTCTTTAGAATTAGGTATTGATATTGGAAGTGTAGAGCTAGTCTCCCAAATAGGTTCTCCAAAAACAGTAGCTAAATACTTACAAAGAGTCGGTAGAAGTGGTCATTCCCTTGACCGATTAGCTAAAGGGCGTCTAATAGTAACAGACAGAGACGATGCTATCGAATGTTCTGTGCTGACAAAGAGTACATATAGCCATGATATCGATAAGGTGCAAATACCAAACAATTGTTTAGATGTCTTAGCTCAGTACATTGTTGGTATATCTTTAGCAAAGAGATGGAATGTTGATGATGCTTATAGTATGATAAAAAGATCATACAATTATCGAGATTTGAGTTTCGTAGACTATATCAATGTTCTCGAATATCTTGGAGGATACAATTTAGAGGTTGAGGAAAGAAAAGTATACAGAAAAATCTGGTATGATCATAAAGAGAATTCATTTGGAAAAAAGAAAGGAACTAGGTTAATCTTCTATACAAATATAGGAACAATTCCAGAAAGTGCTGATTTTAGAGTTGAACTAGAAACTTACCGAACTCGTATAGGGTTTCTTTCAGAGAAATTTGTTGAAAGATTATCACCTGGAGATATTTTCGTTTTGGGAAGTCATACTTATCAATTCAAGAGAACAGTAGGTTCAAGAGTCGTAGTATCAGAAGCTTTTGGTCGAAGACCAACCATACCTAATTGGGTTGGAGAAGAACTTCCAAGATCCTTTGAGCTTTCTCAACAGATTGGGAGATTTATAGAAGTTGTTGCTCAGAAAATCCAAGATGATGATGAAGAAGGAATAAAAGAATGGATAGAAAGGTCATTTCAGTGTGATGATGTAATCGCTAAAACGATTATTGAATATATCAAAGAGCAACTAGCTGTTTTAAATATGGTACCAAGTGATAAACGATTACTAATAGAATCCTTTGTTGATCCACAAGGAAGAATGAATATAGTTTTTCATGCACTTTATGGTAGGAGAGTAAATGATGCATTGTCAAGGTTTTTTGCTTTCGAAATTGGACAAACAATTGATGCAGATGTTGCTTCTGCAGTTAATGATAATGGTTTCTTATTGATGCTACCAATTGACAAAATAATTGACACCACTCTTATACCTGAACTAGTAACTTCTGAAAATCTAGAAAATATACTCAAAAAAGCGATTATAAACACAGAGCTATTTCAAACTAGATTTAGACACGTAGCCAGTAGAGCACTGATGGTACTACGACGAAGTGCAAATCGAAGTGTTCCTCTATCAAGACAGTCTCTCTATGCAAGGAGAATATTCACTACAATAAGAGAACAAGATGCTTTCTGTGTGATCAAAGAAACCTATAGAGAGATTTTACGAGATTATATGGATTTGGAAAATGCTAAAGCTGTAATTCGCAAACTCCAACAAGGAGAATTTGAATATCACATAACTCCACTCTCTGACATTCCTAGTCCATTCGCACACGGAATAGTACTTCTTGGAGTAGCAGACATTGTTCAAATATCAGATAGGAGTGCTTTACTCAGAGAATTGCATCAACAAGTTCTTGCAAAGGTATTTGGCAAAGAAGGAACAAAAGAAATATTGTTCGATAGAGAGCTTGTAAAACGGATATTTGATAACAGAAGTTATAAAAATGAAAGCTTACTTATCTCTTCTCTCAAACAGTTGAGGAGTGCAATAAGAGTCCTTACTCCCATAAGAACCATCGAAAGCGTCCCTCCTAGTATCTATCATTTATGTATTAGTGATCCCAAACAAATTAGAGCATGGGCTCTTGCTCTCCATAATAATGGAGAAATTCTTGATGTAAACATTGGAAGAGGAGAACGAAGAGCAATCCCTATTAATGATTATCCGGTTTTCTGGAACATATATGCGAAAACTTTGGAAACGACAGAATTAGATGATAAAATTCTTAGCTTACTTCAGAAGAAACATCCTCTTTCATCAAAAGAAATTGCTGAAGATCTCAATGAAACTGCTGAACCAATCAAATCACATTTAGAAAAACTAGAACAAACGATGATTATTTCTCGATCGAATTTCGAGATTATAGGAGGAAGAAATACTTGGAAGTACATTTTAACAGCAGATCTTGTTCCATCCAATTTAATTAGTCAAGCTAAAAGACTTGATCCTGAGGAATGTTTAAAGAAAATAGTTTTACGATATCTAAAGGTTCATGGTCCTTCAACATCTATTCAAATAATTGATTATTTGAAAATTGAAGAGGACAAGGTTACAAGAGCTCTTTTTGAATTAGAGCAAAGAAATCGAATATTGAAGGGTCAGATTATAGAAGGAAGCATTGAACCACAATATATCAGGTTAGAAGATAGAGAATTACTAAGAAATCTCAGTAGCAGAAAACCTGAATCAATCATTCTAACACCTGAAGAATTGAACTATATTCATTACTATTTTACTGTTGATTACTATTTCAAACAAAAACTTGAAGGTAAAGAAAATGTACTGAATATTCTCAATACTTTTGGGTCAATCGAAGATTTAAATTCACTTGCAATACGTATCCAAAATTTTGATGTTGATTGGATTAGAGAACTAATAAATCAGAATGAATTGATTCAAGGAAGATTGAGTCATAATCGTTTAGGATATGTAAGTAGAACAATGTTTCCATATTATTATGTTGCTTACAAGGATAGTTTCCAACTCTCTCGTGTGGAAGAGAAAATACTTGCTTCTTTAAGAAAATATGGACCTTTAACTAAACGAGAAATAAAAGAATTTACAGAAATAGATGATGATGTCGCTCAAGAGAGTTTAATGATTTTGGATAAATCCTTACATATTATTAGAAAATCTTTTTCATTTGATTCATATCTACCTCGGCAGTTTATTCCTAATGTTTATGATCTTTCTTCAAGATATCTTCCTTCTGGGAATCTTCCTACCTATTCTCAAAGTCAACAATTCTTATTACGAAATTTTATAGAATCATTAGGTCCAGTATCACTAGTGGAACTAACACACACATTAGGATTCAAGTACAGTGACATTGAGAAAATCATCAAGATTCTCCTAGAGAAAGATAAGATAATTGAAAGAAAATTAACTGAACGAGAAACCAATTATTATATGACATTTGAAAGATTCAAAGAAATTACAAAATTAAAACATGAATTTATAAACACTGCACTCAAAGAAGATGAAAAAGTAGTTATTCTTGCTCGAGATGATCCATTCACAAAACTTGGTTTAAGGATTCATCTAAGAGATGTATATGGAGAGGGTTTGATAGATCCAATATTACTGGATGGAGAAGTAATTGGTTCATTAGAATACAAATTATACAAGGGTCAATATCTTCAGATCTACGACCTGAAATTAGATGATGAAGTGATTTATCACACTCTCATTTTACAAAAAATCGCAGCAGAACTTGTAAGGTATACACGAAAAATTCACCGTGTGCTGAGTCTCCAAATCGAAGACATTAATGGTAGATCAGTTTTATCTAAGACAAATTCCTTGATCAAGGACACTTTCATTAAGACTGGTTTCAGACTTATTAAAGATACATTAGTCGGTGGTGAATCAATAACCAGAGTCTTCCCCAAGAAAATTATAGACAAATTCGTTCTGGATAAGTTGTGGTTAAGAAGAGAGAGTGAAGCTTTAAATGAAGAGAGATTAGTTCAGCTTGTAAACCATTTTGGTTTTCTCAGTTTCGAAGAGATACTTTCAAGATTTCCTGATACAATGCCTGTTATTGTAGTGTTTATAATCAACAAACTCCTTGAAGAAAGAAGAATAATATATCAGGGAGGAAAAGTGTATTCTTTAACTTCAGCAAGATATAGGAAAAGTGGATTAAGAAGAAGAAAGAAAATCTTACCAGAAACTCAAGAAGTTCACAATAAGATCAAAAAAGGGTATATTAATTTTCAAGAACTAACAAATCAATGGGAAGGAGCTAGCGTTTCACTCAAATCAGCTTTATCTGCACTAGAAACAAATATGATGATTAGTGTTAAGTCAATCAATAATCTAAATGAACCACAAGAGTATTGGGATTCAAGTTCATTCATACCGGAATTTGATGAAGAAATTTCATCAGTGAGAACTAGATATATTTATGACATAGTCAATAGTTTGGGAGTATCCACTGAAGCTCAGATTGCGGAAAGAAGTTCAATTCCAGGTATCCTATCAAAGATTAAAATCAGAGAAATTTTAGCTGATTTAATTGAAGAAGAAAAGATTCTTGTTGGTAGATTTGTAGAAAATGATATTCATTTCTATTACATAACCAAGGAAAATTATAACGACCTAGAGATGTTCGAAAAGAGGGACGAAACAAAATTAGGAATAGTTTCAAAAGAAGATAGTAAATTGTTTTACATTTTACATCCGAATGATATTGCAAATCTAATATTAAGAGAAGATTATCCAGAACGTTTTGACATATCTGAAGATAACTACAATATCTTGATTAATCAAAGAATAGCTGCACAATGCAAAGTAAAGGAGATTAATCAGAGACGAACAACGGTTAACAACCTTGTATTGGCTCCTTGGGTTCAATCTGAAGTCGTTTTCAACTATGTAATAAATGCACTCGAAACCATACCTAAATTCTATACTACTGATACTGATTCGCTCATAATAGAAAGAATAAACGGAATAGCTGTCCAATCACTGGTGAAATAAATGGCAGTAGAACATGTAACCTTAAATCTTGAACAATTAGCTCTCTATGTTGCAGAGAAACAAGGTTTGATTCAGAAGTATAAGGGAATAAATTATGGTCATGCGATTTCACTGATTAATAACATAGGACAATTTCAAGATCCTGAATCTCTTTTCACAAGAATGAGGACGTTCTCAGCTTCATTAATACCTTCTTTGGTCAAGAATAAGCATTTAGTTCAAGCTCCATTTAAAGAAGGAAAGCTAGTCTATGTTGGAAAAGAGATTCTCGCTTATTACTATTTCAGTTTGTTAAAAGATGAATTTGAATATAAGAACCAGAATACAAAGAAAGTTCTTGATTTTTTAAATGATGAAGGTTCAGCTACTCGTTTGAAGATAATAGAACATTTTGGATTATCCAAAGATGAAGTAATGGATATCTTAGCAGAACTAAGAACAAATTTTCAGGTTTTCATGTTTTATGATGGAACAAATTGGACAATATATAGCACTAATTTAATAATAGATTCTGATACTATGAGTAAATCATTAGCTGTAACCGAATTGATTCTTCGTACGATTATGAGTTTTGGTCCAATTACAGTCCCTCAAATAACTAATATGTTGAAATTATCAGGTGGCAGGGTTAGTACAAGTATCATAGAACTGTATGAAAACAAGAAAATAATCAGAGGACATTTCATTGAGAATTCTAGTTATGAAGCTTTTCTTTCTTCTGATGAATTGGATTATTTGCAGAATTTTCTAGAGCACGATTCACAAGATAAGAAGAAGGAAATTACGATTATACCCTCAAATGATCCTTATGCTGAGTATTGGGCATCAGCAGATTTTATGCTATTAGAAGATATTCAAAAGGATCTTGTTATTGTTTCAGGAAAACCTGTATGTTCATTTGATTATAAAATTAAAGGAGATAATCTTCACATTATTAATCTAAGAAAAACCAATGAATATTCAAATCTAGAGGAAGAAATACGAAGAAATATACAAGGTTTTTCAGAAAACAAAGGGAAAATTCTTGTTTTTCCACAATTACAATCTGAGCTCATTGAAAAACAATCTGTAGAAATCGCTAACATTATGACCCAAAGAGGGTACTCAAAACGATCAGCTGGTCTTGTTTACCACATTTCGCGACTTTCAGGAACAGAAACAAGTCAGAATCTAATCTCATGGAATCAGATTTTTCCTTACTTACTCACATCTCAGTTCTTGCAAAAGAAGAGACAATATGATAATAAAGCTGAGATTTTACATGGTTTATCATCCTTAGGTATTCCCCTTCCTCTTAATTCCTTGATGATAAGAGTAAGACAGGGAAGGCAACAGATGATCAATCAAATGATTATTGACAGACAGATTGTTATTGGTAAATTTGGCGCTTTTACAAGAGGTTACATTACAGCTGAAGATTATTTAACTTACTCTAAATTGAGCCCCTCTAGGCATTTAGGTGTTCTAGAAGAGAGAATTTTGAATCTAGTTAAGCAAAAGGAAAGGGTAAGTTTTGAACAACTAAGAAAATCATTGAAACTCTCTGACAGAGTTCTGCTTTCTGCATTACTTCGTTTGGAAAATGCTCATGAAATTATTCAATCTAAATCAATATCAAATCAAGCCATTTGGCTGTCGAAGTCTAAATTTTTACGAAATATTAAAGTAAAGCGTATAGATACTCAGAAACAAGCATGGGTAGAAATAATCAATCGTATCCTGTCAACTAACCTACCTCTGACAATCAATCAAATTGCGAATATAACTGGTTTATCAAACACACAAGTTGAAGTTTATCTAAAAGAGTTGATCGCATCTAAAGGAGTAAGGTCTGGGAGATTTATTGAGGAAGAGAAAGATGTTCAATTCACGTCAAAAGATGTAGAAAAATCGACTGTTGCATTTATTTATCAAAAGGAGGACATTGATCAAGTAATCATGACATATTTGCCAAGAAATGATCCTCTATTGATTCTATACAGGAACTTTCTATTGAAGAGATTCAAAATAAGACAGTTCTTCTTGAAATCCTTACCAACAGATTTTGCGGAATTAATACTCTTGAATGGGGAACCTGCTGCAGCACTTCATTTCAAGAAACAAGAAAAAGTGACTTATGTAAACAACATAGAAATCTTACCTGAATTCAATGATTCACACACATTGATGTTTATCTTTAGTGCTATACAAGAATATGTAACTCAAACGAAAGAAGAAGCACAAAGAAAGATAAGAATCAAACAAATAAATGGAACGGCTCTCTATTCCGAAGCAGGAAGAAAATATGTTTCACTTTTGAAGGATATGAATCTTGATTTTTCTGTTCTACCATAAGTACGGAATATTTTTTTATTAGAAGCATTATGTTGACTTATGATAAGACCAGCACATTATGCAGGTTCATTTTATAAAAGAAATGCTGATAAATTGGTTGAATCAATAGAAGAGAGCTTTATGAGTTCGTTGGGACCTCAGGCATTACCCAGCGAAGAATCAAAAATAGATGAAACTATTCCATTCTTATTAGTTCCACATGCTGGATATATGTACAGTGGTCCTGTAGCAGCATGGAGTTACCTAGAATTGAGCAAATACAAGCAACCAGGAACAATAATTATATTTGGACCAAACCACACTGGAATGGGTGCTGAAATAGGCGTACCTGACAAAGTAGAAGCTTGGGAAACGCCATTGGGAAATGTACAGATTAATAACGAGTTAATAGATAAAATAGTAGAAAGTTCAGGAAAGATAAGTAGAAATGATAATTCACATGCTAGAGAACATTCGATAGAGGTGCAATTACCTTTTCTTCAATATGTAATGCAAGAAAAATTCCAATTCGTACCAATTTCTCTACTAAACCAAAGCTTGGATTCAAGCATCATGTTGGGTGAAGTGATAAGTAAAGCGTGCTCAGAAGAAGACGTAATAGTTATAGCAAGCAGTGATTTCACACATTTTATGACACATGAGGAAGCAACTAAACAAGACAAACAAGTGCTAGATGCAATTGAGAAGATGGAAACAAAGGAAATGTATGATATAAAATATCGACTGAACGTATCAATGTGTGGACATGGACCAATAGCGGCAACGATGGAAGCAGCAAAGAAAATGGGAAGAACAAAAGCTGAGATACTCAAATATGCAACTTCAGGAGATGCTTCAGGAGACAAAAGGCAAGTTGTAGGGTACGGAGCAGCAAAATTCTACGCCGAAAAATAAAAGAATTACCATAACAGTAAACATTATCAGTAAGAAAGAGCACAAGTAGTAAAGAAGTGAGTGAAGTGTCAAGGAAGTTACATATAACGAACAAAATAGTTCTGATAGGAGATGCAAGAGTAGGAAAAACATCACTAGTAAGGAGATATGTGACAAATCTATTCGATCCATCGTATCAGATAACATTGGGAACAACAATAATGAAAAAAGAAGTAGAGTATCTACACAACATAGTAACATTAGCTATTTGGGATATCGGTGGTCAAGACGTTTTCAAACAGATTCGCAGTAAATATTTCTTTGGCAGTAAAGGCGCTCTTGCCGTTTGTGATGCTTCTAACTTAACCACTTTTGAGAATCTCCCTTCTTGGGTTGAATCTTTCACTAAAGAAGTTGGTGACCAACCTATCATCTTTCTTGCTAACAAATGTGATCTCAAAGATCTCAAAATCACTGAGCAAGATTTGAAAGATTTGTGCAGTAAATACAAACAATCTGAGTTTCTTTTTACTTCTGCTTTAGATGGTACTAATACTGAAAAAGCTTTCAGTAATCTTGTTCGTCTGATGGTTTCTGAAGATGAACTTTTCTAGTTTCTTTCTATAATTTTTCTCATCAGATATAGTGCTAGAGTTATTTCTCCTAAGCACCCTATTTCATTTATTTTGTCAAAATACACAGGTATTCCCTTATCTAGTTCTTTTTTTGTCAATCCTGGTTCTGCTCCTCCAAATACTAGAAGTATTGTTTTTCCTTCGTTATATGATTTTGCTATTTTATCAGGATCAAACACTGTCTTCGAAAATGGTCTCTTGATGAATAGATATATTTCATCAGGCGCTAACAGTTCTATTGTATCTGTTAAATCCTGCAAATAAAGTAGATTTGCTTGTTTTGAGTGAGCTATTTTTTGTGCAACTGGAACTCCTGTAGTTGCTCCAGCCCCTACTGCTTTTGAGAATATTATGTCTCTAGCTCCTACTCCCAGAGCTATTTTCACAAATTCTCTGCAAAGATTTACACTACTAAAATTATGAAGCTGAACCACCAGTTTCCCTGAACTCATAGAGTACTTGAAATAAATAGAAATAAAAACATAACCATTGATAGGAGTATAGTAAAAAACAATATTCTTAAAAACGGATAATAAAAGCTCCAGTATAATGCTCCGATGGCGTAACGGTTAGCGTTGGGGATTGTGGATCTTTATGAGCAAAATTCCCTAGATGCCGGTTCGATTCCGGCTCGGGGCACCATTATTTTGTAAATCACGTAATTTAGGAAAATTTATAGCAATGGATGTTTGTATTATTTTGCTAAAGGTGCGAATATGCCATGGTTAGATGAAGTTATCATGGGAGGAACTTTTGATTATCTCCATACTGGTCATAAGGCACTATTAGAAGCAGCTATGAGTCTCGGGAATTTTATTAGAGTTGGTTTAACAACTGATGAATTTGCTAAGAGTCTACGAAGAAGCGATTCTAATATTGATTTAATGGAACCTTTTGAGAAACGAAAGGATGAACTTCGAAAACATTTAATCTCGAGAGGTTGTAAAAAATTTGAAATAATAACTATTGATCATAGATACGGTTTTGCATTACAATCACCAGAAGCTGAAGGGATTGTTGTAACTGAAGAGACTTATCCGACAGCAGTGGATATAAATAAATTGAGAGCACTTGATGGTTTGGATCAACTGCTAATTTTAGTTATTCCTTTTGAATATGATGAAGATGGGATTATCATCAGCTCAAGAAGAATAAGGCAACAATTAGCTGAATCACAAGAGGAAGTTAAATAAAATTAAAGTTGGAAAATCTCAATAATCTATAGTCTGGTTTCTATTCCATTGAGAATTTCTTCACCCATGACTAAGAATGCGTCTGCTACATTGTCACCTGTCTTTGCTGATGTTTCAATGAATCCGATACATCCAGATTCTTCAGCATATTTTTTGCCCTCTTCTGTAGAAACATCTCGCAAATCATCAAGGTCATTTTTATTCCCTACAAGCATCAACATGATTCTGGGACTTTCCGTTTTAGCTTCTTTAATCCATGTTTGTAGATTTTCAAAAGATTGACGACGAGTAATGTCATAAGTAACAAGAGCTCCTAGACTCCCTTTGAAAAATATCTGACGCATAGAAGCAAAACGATCTTGTCCTGCTATATCCCAAAGTTGCAAACAGATCCGAGTATCTTTGATTGTCTCAAATCGAGAATAGGGCTCCATTCCTATAGTCATAAGATATCCAGCTTGAAATTTATTATGAATAAATCTCTGAACTAGACTTGTTTTTCCAACAGCACCATCGCCTAGTAAGAGAATCTTGAAAGTATACTTGTAGCTTGTCATCGTTCTTTCTAAAAACAACATACTGTTATTGTTTATAAAACTTTTTTTACTTCTTGGTAATAATAATGGACGATTCGTTTTTTCATGTCATATTAAAGAAACTTAATAAAACGAAAAATTTTCTTTTGATTCAGTTCAAATGATCGACCCGAATAATCTCGATTTCAAAAAACTAGGCTTTCATGCAGGTTTGGAAGTTCATCATCAGATTAAATCAGATCGAAAGCTCTTCTGCAACTGTCCTCCAATTCTAGAGGAAGATCCTGAAACAATGGAATATAGTTTCTACCGATATTTTAGACCTGTATTGGGAGAAATGGGAGATTTTGATCCTGGCATGTTAGTAGAATTCGAGAAAGGGTACAAAGTAATTTATTTTGCAAATGAAAGAAACACTTGTACATATGAGATGGATGAAACTCCTCCTTTCTTCCCAGATATGGATGCAATAAGAAAAGGATTTCTTCTTTCGGCTTACTTTAATTGTTCAGCATTTGCTGAGGAAGTTTCAGTTAATCGAAAACAATATCTTGATGGGTCTATTACGACAGGTTTTCAAAGAACTTTTATTAGCGGAAGGGATGGTTGGGTACCAGTCAATGGAAAAAAGGTACGTATAACAAATGTTCATATTGAAGAGGACGCAGCGAGAAGAGTCAATTGGGATGACACTTCGAATCGAACAGTATACTTTAATTTAGATAGATTGGGTATTCCTCTCACTGAAGTTATTACTGAATATTTAGATGTTGATACACCTGAGGAGCTAATTGAAACTGCAAAACAAATAGGTCGAGTGCTAAGACTTAGTCGCATTGGAAGAAGAGGTATTGGTTCTGCAAGACAGGATGTAAACATTAGTATAACTGGGGGAGACAGAGTTGAAATCAAAGGTGTTCAAGATTTACGAATTTTTGATAAAATGTGTCGTTATGAAGTTGTTAGACAGTATACTTTGATTGAGATAAAGAAAGAGATGCAGAAGAGACATTTAAAAGTAGAGGATTTCGAGCACACATATGTTGACATCTCACACTTGTTTAAGCTAGAAACAGAGAAAAAAGCTTTTGCAACAATTTTTCCAAAAATGAAAGGAATCTTTGGAATTGAGGTTCAACCAAGCAAAGATTTTGGATTAGAGATTTTTGAAAAAAGCATGTTAATAACTGGAATACCGAGAAGAGAACAATATCATAGTGATGAAAATGAACCAGATTCTGTTCGTTGCAAATCAGAGCACATAAGTCAGCTCAAGATTGATTCTGAAAAATATAGTGAGATATGCAGTATATTGAATCCTGAAAGTGATGATGCTTTTGTAGTAGTTGTAGGTTCGGAAAAAAGAGCAATGCATGCAATGAAGAAGATTGTTGAAAGAGTGAAACTAGCATTGGATGGAGTCCCTCAAGAAACAAGAAGATTATTACCTTCTGGAAATTCAGAATTTCTACGGGTTATTCACGGTAAAGATCGAATTTATCCTGATACCGACACACCTCCTGTTGTTATCTCATTGGAGAAAATTGAAGAAATGACTAAAGAAATAGGTAAGCGTCCTTGGGAGATTTATGAAGATTTGAAAACAAAGCATAATCTCTCTCAAGATAAAGTTGATTTACTCATCAGGGATGAGAAGGTTGAATCGTTTTATGAGTATACTGAAAAACTCTCTTTAGGTGCTAACATCTCATATAATTTGTTAATTGAACTTCCAAGAGAAAAAAGAAGAAAGAAGATTATACTTACAAGAGAAATGACTGATAAGCTTGCAAAGAATCTTTCAAACAAATACATTTTACCAGAACAAATCCAAATCGCAATTGATTCTTTGATTAATAATCCTGCATTATCTAACGAGCAACTGAAAGAACTATTGAAGACAGAACCTGTATCAGAAAACGAATTACAAAAGATGATTACTTTAAAAATAAAGAATTTTAATTTGGATAAATTGCAAAATGATGAAGAATATTTTGATTGGGTTGTACCCAAAATTTCAGGAGAAATACTTAGATCAATAGGTTATTCCTATACTGGTAAATTTATCGTAGAAGCAATTCAAAACGCAATTTCAACACAGGAAGATGTATAAATGACTGATTCGAATAATTATGAACCTGAAGGATATAGAGGTCCTTTACGAGAACGATTAATAAAGGATAAAATCAGAACATGGAGTAAAGTTAATGTTAGTAAGGGAGATGCAAGATACGAAGGTTTACTTCTACCAAGAAGCCAACATACAGACGATAATTACATCACTTTGAAAGTAGATACAGGTTACAATTTAGGTGTCTTAATTGATGATCAAACTATAATTGAAGAAGTTGGTTATCAAAAAGGACATTATCAACTTCCACATATCAATGTAGAGTTTAAAAAAGAATTTCCTAATGTCACTCTTCTAGGAACAGGTGGGACTGTAGCATCTAGGTTAGATTATCGAACAGGGGCAGTTCTTCCAGCTTTTACTCCGGAGGAATTATTTTCTGCTGTACCTGAATTAACTTCAACTGTAAATCTAACACCCAAAACTCTTTATCAAATTCTAAGTGAAAACTTCAGACCTGAGTTCTGGGTAAAAACAGCTGAAGCTATAGGTAAGGAAATTGAACAGGGAGCTAATGGTATAATAATTGGTCATGGAACTGATACCATGTGCGTAACAGGTTGCGCTCTATCCTATTTCCTAAGAAATCTTCCTGTTCCTGTAGTACTTGTTGGAAGTCAGAGAAGTTCTGATAGACCATCTTCAGATGGACCAAGGAATATTCTTTATGCTGCTAAACTTTCCGGATATGAAAATTTTGCAGAAGTTACTATTTGTATGCATGGAACTCCAAGTGATAGTTATAATCTCATTCATAGAGCCACTCGATGTAGAAAGATGCATTCAGCTAGAAGAGATACTTTTCGTACCTTATCAGATATACCATTAGGCAAAATAGATGATACTGGAGTAACATGGTTTAAGGATGATATTTCTCCAAGAAAACCAGTTGATGATTTCTATGTAGATGCAAAAATTGATCCTCGGGTTGGGATGCTCTACTTCTATCCAGGAATGAATCCTGACATGCTTGATTCAATGGTTGATCTTGGTTATCACGGTGTTGTTATGATAGGAACAGGTCTTGCTCACGTTGGGACCGATGTTTATCCTGCACTTGAGAGATGTCAAGAAGAAGAAATCCCAGTAGTTATGGTTGTTGAACCTCTTTATGGTTTTGTCCAGCTAAGAGTATATGAAACTGGACGCGATATGCTTGCAAGAGGAGTTATAGAAGGAGAAAACATGCTACCATCAGCAGCGTATACAAAGCTTATTTGGACACTAGGCCACACAAAAAACATGGAAGAAATTGAGAAGATAATGTTAACAAACATTGCAGGTGAAATTACAACAAGGGAAAGTCCAAGAGGATTTCTGCTACTTCAAGGGATTGAAAAAGGAATTGAAACAATCTTAAAAAACCTGTAAGTAATGTTTCTCTAGATAAAAAATCAGACACTTAAAATTAGATGATCATGATGCAAATAACACACTATGATGTTCGCTTATTCTACAGGTGTTCTATGCTCCTATACTTGAATCATTATGGACCTGAAGATGAAAGGAGAATTCACCCAATAATTCAACAAAGGAGAAAATCCACAAAGAAGTTTAATTTCAATAAAAGTAAAATCAATGAACAATTAGACAAAACATTCAAACAGATGAATAGTGGAAAAGAAATAATTAACCAAGCTTGGGTTGGTTTTGAGAATTATATTGCAAAAGTAAGTAGATTTTCAAAAAAGGATGGAGAAAGCATTTTCGGCTCTTTCCTTTATATCCCTGAATTTCTTGGAGATAGGAAACATTTGCGAAAACCACTAATGATGGAAGGGACTTATATCGTCTACCTTAGCAGAGATTCTCATAAGTCCGATGTTGACTATTTTAAAGTTAGAAAGAATGGAATAGATGTCAAGATTTCAGTAGATAAATATATGGATCAATTATTGCTTGATCTTCCTGAGATTGAATCAATAAAAAAGAATGAAAAGAAAATATCTCCAAATTATACGAGAGATTGTAGAATATGCGAATGGAGAGAGTATTGCAGAAAAATCGCGAAAGAAACCAATGATTTAACTCTTATTAGTGGAATTGGTAAGAGAATAAAGCATAGATTATCTGAAATAGGAATTGATGATGTTATCTCTTTAGCTAATTTAGAATTTAATTCCATACCTATTGATATAGGAAGTAGGTCTGAAAGAGAATACATCCATCTTCAAGCAAAATCAATTGTAAAAAAAGAAGAAATAATCAGAGAAAAAGTTAAGCTTCCAAAATCTAAGGTGGAGCTTTTTGTAGATATAGAAGGATCTTCCCATCATAATTTTATCTGGTTAATTGGTTGTCTTGTAAGAAAAGATGGAGAATTAGATTATCTTTCTTTCCTTGCAGAATCTCCAAAAGAAGAAAGAAAAATGATGCAATCTTTCTTATCCTTCCTTCAAGAATTTAATGAAGAATACGCATTATATCATTGGTCTTCAGCTGAACCACAATATTTCAGAAATTTAGTTAAAAGTCACTCATTATCATCAGA
>JAGLRO010000044.1 GCA_023136245.1 Candidatus Heimdallarchaeota archaeon | reverse complement strand
AGTACAGAACTTGGAACCAATGTAGTTTGTAATGTCGATTATGATGAACAGAATATCTATAAATGGACACTTACTGAAACTTCAGCAGCATATACTCCCGCTGCAACCGATCTTGATTTACCTGGAGCTCTTTTTGGAGCTTATGATACCTATCTGACCAACTCGGATACAGAAATCCAAATTCCAATATATATAGAAAATATTGGATCTACAGTCACAGTTGAAATCTATATCGATTATAATCTATATGATGTTAGGACATTAGTTCCTTCTGGACAAAATCTGTTTGTAATCCCAGAAGGAGATATACCATATGATGGTCCTAATTATTGGCATTGGATAAGATTTGATATCTATGATGATTATGACTTTAAATACAATTCCACTTGGGAAATCAACTTTCAAGACTTAAGAACATATCCTCCCACATGGAGTCCATCTTGGATTGAAGGATCTTCATATGTTACTATTGATGCTGGTGAAAATCTAGATGTGCCTTTCATGATTTACTCTGATACTAATTGGACAGTTGATATCTACAAAGATGAAGGAATTGGATACGTATTTTATAATTGGTGGGATGGTTATCAAAACAACACTAGATGGCTGTGGGATTCTAGCTTGAGTGTAGGAACTTATGAATATTTACTTCATTTCTATGACAATGTTGGTGTTATTCAAGATTTATACATAACTGTGGATGTTGTTCCACCTGATGCTCCTAAAATCAATGGTCCTTTTGGAGATTATTGGTATACAATTGGAGACGTAGAAACAAAAATATGGCAATTTCAGGATAATGATCCTGATTCCTATGACATGAAACTCGATGGTGTGTCTATAGATAATGGAACTTATATTGATGGACATACAGTCTACTTTGATCTCAAAAACTGGATTACCAGTCCAGGTGATTATCATCTTGAAATTATAGCGTGGGATTATTCCACCTATATAGTGACTCTAGATTTGTATATACACACTACAGATACTGATTTAGATTCTCCAATTATTACTGGACCAATTGATCCTATATATATGAATGCAGGAGAAGACAAAGAATTGGTTTGGAATCTGTATGACGATAATCCTGATAGCTTTAAAGTATGGGAAAATGGAACTCTAATCGCTGATGAAATCTGGACAATAAACTCTATAGACATAATCATCGACCTAAGTATATTAGAAAATGGAACATGGTTCTATGAGGTCGAAGCTTTTGATGTTTTCGGTTTTAGTAGTTACAAATCCATTCATGTATATATTGGAGAAGATGATGGAACTGAGCCTATAGATCCTACTGAACCAGAAGATCCAGGAAATACTGTCAATCTCGATGCACCTGGTGTAGTTTATGTAGCCATTGGATTTCTAAGTATTGCTGCACTTTCAATAATCATCCGCAAACGTAGATAATACCCTCTTCTTTTTTTTATTTTTTCATAATTTCTTTTTGTAATTGATCTTGAGTTAGAACTCCCTTTGATGTGATATACCCTTTTATCAATTCATGAGGTGTTATATCAAATGCTGGATTTAATGCACTTGAGGTGGGATTCGCGATTAGCATCTCTTCTTCAAAACTTGTCACATACTTAACCTCTTTTTCGTCCCTATATTCTATCTCAAAGTCATTAAAAGATTCGGATTTCATATCAATCGTTGACCACGGAAATGTTGAATAGAATGGGATTCCAAAATGTTTAGCTGATATTGCTACTGATAAAGTTCCGATCTTATTTGATATTGTTCCATCTCTTAAGCATCTATCAGCTCCAAGAATTACTTTATTTATTTGTCCTCTTGACATAAGAAACGCAGCAGCTGAATCAGGAATAATTTTGTGATTAACATCCTCTTGATCCAACTCCCATGCCGTTATCTTTGCACCTTGTAATCTTGGACGGGTTTCGTCAACAAGTACCTTGAAGTTTTTCCCCTGTTTTTTTGCTTCAAAAATTGGAGCTAAAGCTGTACCATAATCTACTGTTGCCATTGGACCAGCATTACAGTGAGTAAGAATCGTATCTCCATCTTGAATTAGTTTAGAACCAATTTTACCAATTTGTTTACATTCTTCTACCATTTCATTTGTTAGTTGATGTGCTCTTTCTAAAGAATCGTCAAAAGAGAATTCTGACTCTAAAGCAATGTGATATACTTCTAGAGCAAAATTGCTCAAATCAACAGCTGTTGGTCGAGATTTTAGTAATATTTCTAATTTACTTTCAAGTTTTTCTTTCTTATTGTTGTAACTTTCGTGCTCAATTTCTTTTATTGCTTGAACTACACCGTATGCAGCTGTTGCACCAATCGCAGGAGCACCTCTTACTACCATTTGTTTTATAGCAGAACTGATCTCTTCTACAGAACTTAATTGAACAAAAGAGATTCTAAAGGGAATCAATCTCTGATCTATTAATTGTAAAGAGTTGGATTCTTCATTCCATTCAACAGATCTTACATCTTCTAGTTCTAATGATTTTATTTTCACAAAAAAAGAATGGACACGATGTTTATTAATTTTTCATAAATTCTGGTATGTAATCTCTAATCGTTTCCACCATAATTGGAGCATGAGTATTCTTATTTGTTCCAAGATTAGTATAAATAGAGTTCTCCATCATTGTTGAAATTCTTTTGGTAGTTTTCGCGTCATGCATCTTATCCTTCTCAGCAGCTACAAGAAGTATTTTGTTTTTAACTTGAGGAAAAATCTTCCAATATCTCTTATAAGCAAGGGGAAGTCCCACTTTCTTCCATTGCCATCCATTAGCTTCATTTAGTGCTCGAATGTATTTTGCAGCTTGTTTTGGAGATTCAGTTTTGAACTTCTTTATCCACCATCGAACTATTGGTTTAACAACACCAAATAAAAAGGGAGGAGCAATTGGGATTATTTGTCTTAAAACCGGTGGAACCTCAAAACGCGGAGGTGGAGCTATTAATACAGGCATTTGAGGATTATACATTTTTTTGAAAAGACCATATACAATAATTGTCGCTCCTAAACAAGAACCAAATAATACCAATTTATCTTCATCTATCTCAAGTTGATCAATTGCTTCTTTAATATCGAAAGCCATCCTTTCCATCCCAACCTTAGATTTTCTAGACAATTGACATGAAGCTTTCTCTCTCGATTCCAAATAGATAATCTCAAAATCTTTTTTTGCATCCATCAGGAATTCATCCCAGGAAGGAATAATTGATCCCCATCCTGCGTTTACAATTATCTTATATCCATTTTCAGATCCAACTGAAGGAATAGTTCTTAAAACTCTTATTGGTGTATTATCAGACATTACCAAATCAATAGTTTCAGCTTCTTTTTCAAATTCAGAAATAGCTAAAGCTTCCATTTCCTTCTCTATTTCTTTATCCATCGTTTAAAATAAACAAATGCTCTTTAAAAACCTTTCAAAAGAAAAAAAGAAAGAATAGATTTTATCTATTTCCTTGATAGAATTTGATGTCGATCGCTAGTGAAGCTGCTAGTGCTAGAACAGGTTCTAATGGAGGATAAACTTCAATTTTGTAAGTATCTTTAATTCTGAATATCTTTTTATCTAATAAGAAACCAATTCTATTACTTTCATCTCTTGCTACGAATGACCAACCCATCACATCTGATGCGTGATATCTTTTCCCAGCTAATTCTACTTCAAACTTAATACCACATATACGAATTAATGGGAACTTTACCATTCCTACTAAATTTACCCCTTGTGTGATAGCCCATTTTGTTCCAATGAAAAAGTTTCCTTTTACTTGTGCTACTTCTTGTCCCTGCAAGTTTTCTATTGTGATAGTAGGTCGTAGTGTGAATACTTTACGTTTTGCAACGAAAAGCTGTTGATCAGTTGATTCATCAAAAATGTCATAGGTTCCTCCTCTAAACGAGATTATTCTTTGTTTGATTTTGAAACCATATGGTGCTGTTGCTGCCATAAGTAAACACAAATTTTTGTTGTTTTAAACATTATGAAAAAGGAAAGAGAAGATTATTTTCGCAAATAGATTGCAAATTCAGAACAAAAGAGGTACTTGCCAGTTACCCTCATTTGAAAGAAATAGAATTATATCTCCATGAACATTTACAAATAAGATTCTTTCAAATTCTGTTTTGTATTCATTTAGAAGTCCTCTGTTTTCAGTATAGAAAATAGATTGGTAAATCACGAAATCAGGTTTTCTGTTTTCATCTAGGAATATCTCAGTTAGATTACCAACTATATCATCAGCATTATATGAAGTAACTCCTGCATTAGCGAAATTGGAACTTAGGATATAATCCCAAGTTGAGTTATAGTAACCAAAGTAGGTTCCGTTGTTTCCAGAGTCGAAAATTGATTGAATCCATTCAGTGTAGGGTGTTGAATCGTTTGTAGCTCCTTGGATTGTCCCATTATAATCAAGTTTCATTCTCCGAGGTGATATTTCCTCAAAATCATAAGCTGCTGATAGATGGAGAAGAGTGTTAGAAATCATGTAGGATATGTTTACTATAGCTATTTCTTGATAGTCTTGAGAAATGTTTGTTCGATTGAGACTGTCAAAATAGGATGAATTTATGTTAATTTTTTCCGCAATATTGAGCAAATCAAGTTGTATAGCATCATCTGTATTTCTATATATATTCACTTGATAAAATAGGTTAGGAAAGACAAAAATGTTAAGCAGAGATAAAGTGAATGCTATTACAATCACTGAAGCAGTTCCTATAATCAGCGGGTCTCTCTTCATGTTGTGTTATTTTACATATTGGTATTCTAAAATATTCCTATTTATTAATTTTACAAGAACATTACTTTTAATGTAATTAATGAGTGATATAATGGAATTAATAAAGGGTATGAGAATTAGTTATTCTGATTTATATGGTTAAGATTACATTTGTGAAAATTGGAAATATAACATTGACAACATTGATTGACATAATGTTAGATGAACGAGCTAGTAGAACAGATGTAGAATCTACTGTAATAAGTTCTTCTACTAGAATGAAACCTGAAGCAGCTGAAAGACTTTTCCCTTTGATTGACCAAGTTGAAACTGATCTTATGGTTATGATTTCCCCAAATGCTAATGACAAAGGACCTCAACTAGTAGTTGATAAATACAAGGAGAAGTATCCCTTAATCGTTGTATCAGATGCAGCAGATAAAGAAGTAAGAGAAAAATGGAAAGAAGAGGGTGTTGGTTACATTATTGCTCCCTTTGACCCAATGATTGGAGCAAAAAGAGATTTTCTAGATCCTACAGAGATGTGTTTATTCAACGGATATATCATAACAGCTTTTAGTACTTGTGGAGTTTTTGCTTATATAACTGATTTACTCGATAGTGTTATTGATCAGCTAAAAAAAGGTGAAAAATCTTCATTGCCAACACGAAATATGTCTAGTATAGGTGTAGTTACAAGTTACCCATTTGCAAATCCATACTCCAGACCTAAAGCAATGGCAGCCTTAAATATTCTTCAAGATGCTGGAAAATTGAATGTAAACGGTTGTTTTATTGAAAAAACAAGAGAAAGATCTATAATTAAAGTCAATGCAGCTCATGAGATGGTTAGACAAGCAGCTAAAATTGCTGATGAAGTCAGAGAGCTGGAAAAGACAACTGACCATGTCGTTCGAAATCCTCATGGTAAAGATGGAGAAATACTTCACAAGAAACATTTCTTCGATGAAGCTCATAAAGAACAATAGGAGCTTCTCATTCCTTTTTTCTAAACAGCTGCAGTTGCTACAGATGTCACGGCTATCATAGCTTGTTCTTCAAGAATTTGATTAAGTATTAGAGCAGTCCCTAAAGCTAGTAAAGGTTCAAAATCCTCTTTTACTTCAACTAAACATTTCCCACTTAATGACCTTCTGTTGACTGAGAACTTAAGCTTTCCAATATCATTATTAAACTCAAAGTATGATCCAATAGTTTTTGGTGTTCGAAAATGTGAGTTTCCTGTTTTAATCATATATTCTCCTTTGCAGATACCTCCTACAGATCTGAAATCGATAAATGTGGAACCATCTTTCAAAACAATCCAACTTTCTCTCCATCTACTCGTCCTAAAACATTTTAGAATTTCCTTTCCCTTAATGTCATACATCAGAATTTCAGGATTGATAATACCAATAATATTTACCTTGAAAATTTTACTTTTAAGGGCTAGATCATAGACTGTATCTGTTTTTTTGAAAATCCCATCTTTAATTATTTCAAAACCATAAAACATTCTATTCACTCTGAGGAAATCAGCCTTCATGCTCTTATATATATAATTAAATAAACTAGTATACACTTTATAAAATTCCCTTATATATTCAAATAATTACTTAATGTTAATTACTGTGTAATTCTATGAAAAAAAGAGAGGTTTTTATGGATAAACTCTATTTCTTGTTCTAGGAAATGGTTGAGTTTCTTGAATAGCATCTAATCCACATATCCACCAAGACAATCTTTCAGCACCTAAACCAAAACCAGAATGAAAAACTGAACCGTATTTGCGAAGATCAATATACCATTCGTAATCTTTTTCTTCCCATCCTTCCTCTTTGATTCTTCTAACAAGTGTATCAAGAACATCTTCTCTTTGTCCACCAGTTATAATTTCACCGAAACCTTCTGGTGCCATTAAATCAGCTGAAAAGCACCACTTAGGATCATCTTCATTGATTTTAACATAGAAAGGCTTGTGATGTGATGGATACATTGTAACAAAGAATGCTTCACCTATTATGTTAGAAAGTGCTCTTTCTTCTTCTGTTTTCATATCATCATCCCATTTCAATTTGAATCCATTTTCGTTCAGTGAATTTATAGCTTCCTCGTATGTTATTTTCTTGAAGGGGGCTTTGACAGTCTCAAGGATGGAAGTGTCTCTACCTAACTCTTTCAATTCTCCTTTGTTATTATCAAGTATATATTCAACAATATATGCAACTAGCTCTTCTTGAATCTCTATGTTACCTTTAAAATCTACAAAAGCTTCTTCTCCTTCAATATGCCAGAACTCGTTAATGTGTCTTTTCGTTCTCATCTTTTCTGCTCTAAAACTTGGAGTTATTGCATAAACCTTTTCCAGACTGTAAATTAGAGCTTCTAGATAGAGTTGCACACTCTGACTGAGGTAAGCTGTTTGCTCGAAGTATTTCAAGCTGAACAAAGTAGCTCCTCCTTCACAGGCTGCTCCTGTGAGAATTGGTGGTGTGGTTTCGTAAAAATCATTCTCGAAAAACCATTCTCTTGCAGCTCTTAGAACATTAGCTTTTACTTTCATAACGTTTGTTGACTTAAAACTTCTGAGGAACAAGTGTGTATTATCAAGAATAAATTCTTTGCTCTGATCTTTCGCAATTGGGAAGATTTCACCTTTGTGGATAATTTGGAAATCAGATAAATGCATTTCAACATTATTTATAGCCCTAGCATCCTCAACTGCATGACCTTTTACAGCTATTGCATTCTCGATTGCTACTTCATTCAGATTATTCCATGCATTATCAGAGAGTTTTTCTTGTGATCCTATGCATTGAATAATGCCAGTAGCATCTCGCAAAACTACAAATATTTTATCCTTCATTTTGCGGATTCGATAAACCCACCCTCTAAGTTTTTCTTCTTTTTCTGAGGGTTCTATTTCTTTAACATGTTTGTAAGATGATTCGGGCATGAAATTTCGTATGGTTAAACATAAAAAAATGTTAGGGTTTAGTAGAAAAGTATTCCATATCATTAAGAAGTATTATGATAGAATTTTTAAACTTCTCATGAAACTACTCTCTATGAGAAGAGAGAACCAAACTCTATTCGGATTAATGTTATCTAGTTTTATAATTAATCTTGGGTTTGGTGCGATACTTCCTTTTCTTCCTTTATATGCAAAGAATTTTTTCACTGAATGGGATTGGGGATTTACAACAGTAGGGATTGTTACTCAAATAGGTTTACTCACTTCAGCAATGATGTTATCTAGAGCTTTCCTTGCACCTCTTTTTGGCAAAATGAGTGATAGAGCTGGAAGAAAACCAGTAATCGTTGTAGGAATGGCTATGTATGTCTTTCTCACATTTGGGTTTGGTTTAGCTCAAGCATTTTGGTCTTTGTTTCTAGTAAGATTTCTCCAAGGAATAGCTTCAGCATTAGTTTGGCCTGTAGCTGAATCTGCTGTTGTTGATATGTCTCCAGATGATAAGAGAGGAAGAAATCTAGGATGGTTTATTCTTTCCTTAACTCTGGGTTGGTCAGTTGGACCTTTTTTAGGAGGAGGACTATATGCTCTCTCAGAACTGATGGTAAACACGGAAGTAGCTGCTTTTCAGATTACTTTCTTCCTGATGGGAGGTTTATCTTTGATTTCTTTTTTGGTTTTCAATTTGCTAGTCATAGATCCAAAAACAGGAACTGCAAAAATGAGTCTGAAAGAAATCGGAATAGCTTTAATTGAAGTATTGAAAACTACAGCAAAAATTCGACTTGGTATCCCAGAATTCTTGAAACCTTCCTTTTGGAAAGAAAGAACTGGGAGTTTGAGAGCTTTATTTGTTATGGGTTTTTCAAATGGTTTTAGTTTCGCAATGGTCTTCCCAATTCTTTCTTTGTTCCTAAATGAAAAATATTCCCTTGCTCCAGAAGATATCGGGATTATCTTTGGGATAGCAGGTATAGTAGGTGTAACTTTTAATCCAATCGGAGGATATTTAGCTGATAAAAGTAGCAAGAAGTTTATAGTTATAATTTCTGGAACAATTTCTGCACTATTATTAGCATTCTTAGGAATTGAAATGCTAGTTTGGGGACTTCTATCTCTTTTCATCATACGACAGATGGTACAACAGATAAATATGCCAGCATTCAGAGCTTTGCAAGCAGATTTAGTCGAACCAGAGAAAAGAGGATTAGAATTTGGGAATGTTCAGATGTTCTTTAATCTTGGCTCTGTTTTTGGTCCTATACTTGGAGGAGTGTTATATGATGTTTTTAGCTCCAGAGTTTGGAATATTGGAGATTTCTCTGTTTTCGGTGTGGAAGTGATTATGATAATAACTTCAGTAATAATGCTCTTCGCATTGCTTGTAATTTTGCTTTTCGTAAAGCAAAAAGATATGGTAGTTTCAATACGAAAAACAAAAGTAGTGCATGATGAAATTAAACCCTTGATTCTGGAAGGAGAGTAAAAATACTGTGTTAGTTATAAGAACAGCTTTTCCTTTTTTTCCATTTTTTTTACTTAATGCTTTTATTATAAGAATCTGAAAATAATATTATGGCAAAATTAAGGAAATTATTTTCAAAAAAAGCTGTTTCTCCTGTCATTGCTGTAGTGCTTCTAGTTGCACTAACAGTAGCTGCAGCTGCTATCATTTACTTTGTTGTCATGCCTATGTTGTCTGTGAATTATGAACTTGTTCTTTTATCACAAACATACGAGGATGTAAACGAAGATGATTACGCAGATAAAATGATTCTGGAATTCCAGAATCTTGGAGGAAGTGAATCAAGTATAACTGATATTTTAATAACCAAATTTTCGCTGGATCTAAGCTGGACAACAGATGCAACATTACCTAGTTCGATTGGGATACAAGGGAAAAGATCCTTTGTTCTTACTGCTGATACTTTTAATGATGCAATAAAATACGGAGATATTGTGGTTGTTACTCTCATGAGTGGAGAAGATTCAGTAATTATTGCTCAATTGGATGTTCCCGCAATATATTCTCCTTTTGTAATTATGTATGACGAAAATTTCGATGGCATGCCAGATGGAGAAAGACCAGAAGATTGGGTGTACACCTTAATAGCAACACACGGTGGGGGAACTCACACTATTTTGGACTGGGAAGTTCAGAATGATGAATTCAGATGTACAAAAAATGATTGCAATTATCTTCTCCTCGATAACGATTTATATACTTTCAGCAATGTTAACATGAGTTTTGCACTTAAAGCTAATGATGACGACATAATGGGTATTATATTTAGATACCAAGAAGTTAATGGTGATCCATTGTTCTATTGCGTTGTATTTTCAAATGATCATACTCTGACAGATGGTAGAAATGGACCTCATTATCCAAATGGTGATACTATGCAAAGTGGTAAGCTTTATCTCATGATAATAAGTGGTGAAGGAGGTTCTGGAAGTTCAAATGGTGCTTTGACAATACTCGACTCAGTAGCATGGTCAAGAAACGATAATACATGGTACAATTACAAAGTTGTTGCTGCAGGATCAAACATTAGAGTTTTTATCGATGGTGACTTAAAGCTTGAAACTACTGATTCAACTCTAACAGAAGGTAAGATAGGTATAATGTGCGGAGCTAATAACAACGCATTATATGACAATATCTTGGTATGGACAGGAGTATAATTTTTCCTCTTTTCTTTTTTTATTGTTTTTAGAGAAAAAATAAATAGTATGGTTTTTCCATAATATTGTAGAATAATGTGTAGACTCTTCCTTCAGATTGGACAAATGGATACAGGACATGCTTATAATGAGTATCTAGCTTCTTGTGAAGACTATAAGGGAAGAAACAAATTAGATGTTCATGAAAAGAATGAATTAAAGATTTTTGATCACAAAGATGGTTATGGATTTGCATTCATAAAGAATGATCATTTTGAAGTAAGAAGATATTCTGAACCAATCATAGAACGAAATCCTATTGCAGACTGGGAGAAGACAAAAACTTCAGTACTTCTTGCTCATGCTCGAAGAGCTTCACCTAACATCAGAGTGTCTTTACAAAACAATCATCCTTTCTATTGGTATAATGGAGATGAATACATCTTCGCTCACAATGGAACAATAAGATCTCAAATATCTAATTTTAATCAACAGAAGTTCTTCTTGAGAGGTTCCACTGATTCAGAGAAATACTTCTATGCTCTCCTAACAGCAATGGGTCAAAATGAATGGCAAATGTCTAAAGAAATTGCAAATAGTATTTTAGAAAATTGGGATTATACAGGTGCAAATTTTATTCTTTCTTCTCCAAGAAAAGCTTGGATCGGAGTTTATTACAGAACAAGTCCTAAGTATTATACAATGAAACTTTACAAATTAGAAGATTCAATTGTAGTCTCTTCTTCATATCTTCCCTCTCTAGGAGAACCCACAGAGCTTTTGACAAATGACACTCTTGTGGAAATTGATATTGAAAGTAAACAATATTATTATCTTGTTTAATCATTATTCAAAATCATAGGTGCTTCAATGAATGAAGAGCTTGGAAATAGGGGACTATCAGAAGAAAATAAACTAAAAGATTTTTCAAGTTTATATCTTGCTCATCATCCTTTATGTAACTCCTATAAGAATCATATTTTCAAAATTGGTTCGCTCTATTTGTGTGTTGGATGCACTAGTCTTATAGCAGGATTCATTGTATATACTACGTTGTACTTTACGTTCCCAAGAATATTTCAAGGATATCCATTAACAAATGGATTAATTTCCGCTTTTGGTGTTGGATTAGCTCTTCTCCAATTAATGATACATCCATCAAGAAAAATAATCAAAATAATTTTCAGATTTTCACTAGGTTTAGCAGTTGCAGCATATATTGGGATAGTCTTTCTCGTAGAAAATTGGGGGATAAAGGTTGGATTATTTGTACTACTCTTTGCATGTGTTATTACTTATAATTCTCTAAGAAAAGAAATCGACGTTGAAGAATGTGAAAAATGTGAATTAAAGAATACTAGAAATTGTATTGACCTGAATGAAATCCAATAAAAAGGAAGAAGAAATGTAGATTTTTTTTTCTCGAAATTTAAACTATCACTTATAGATTAAAGCTCTAGCTGCTACATCTACAACTCCTTCGATTCTTATACCTAAATTGTAGTACTCATTTAAATCCTCAATTTGGCTTTTGCAATTTTCACATGTTGTCGTGAGAATTTTAGCACGTGTAGCTTTGATTTGCTCAATTTTCTTCTCTCCACCGATTCTTCTAGTTTTATTGAAATCTGGAACAGCAATCAAGCCACCCCCACCGCCACAACACCAGTTCTTATCGCGGTTAGGTGTCATTTCTACAAAATCAACAGCAGCTTCTCTTAAGATCATTCTGGGTTCCTCGAATATCCCAGAATTTCTAGCATGCTGACATGGATCATGATGAGTAATTCGTTCACTATTTTTTGATTTGTCGAACCGAATTCTATCCTCTTTTATGTAATTGGCAACTGTTTCAACCACTAACTCAACTTCAAAAGGAAGTTTTCCATACCATCTCTCAGCTATTTTCGCTGCAAGTTTGAATGCATGACCACATTCACCAATAACCAGTTTTTCAGCTCCTACCTCTTCTGCTTCATCAAGAATAGGTTTTAGAATCTTTTTTGCTCTTACTGTGTCACCAACAAGAAATCCAAAGTTTACTACATCAAATTTACTCATTGTCCAGCTTTCTTTAGCAGCATGAAAGATTTTTGCTGGAGAAGTCATCGTTATAGCTCCACTTAAAGGAACATAAAGGATCTTTGCTCCTTTTTCAGCTATTGGCATTCTAAAGCTGGTATCACCAATTTCTTTTCGGATTTCGTTCTCTAGATCATTCACTTGTTCTGTGAACATTTCAATATAATCATCTATGAATTCTCTCCGCTGAATTTGCATATCAGCTAACATTAATAGCATCTCTGGTGCTTTATCAATTTTTATGAGTCCAGCTCGAGCGATAGTATTGATTATACTAATATCTATGCTAAAAGGGCAAAAAATAACACATCTTCTGCAATTAGTACAGCTTTCAAAAACTGCATAACTTAATGAATCAACATAATCACTGCTTGGTCTTCCATAAAGTCCAAGTTTTCCAAGAAGGGATTGCTGTTTAATGAGTCTTCGAACCTGTTCATTCTTAAAAACTGGTGCGTTTAGATCGTTGGTGTAATCACCTTGATAAAAATGACAATTTTCAATACAGCTTCCGCAACGTACACAATTTTCCAAATAGTACCTAAAATACCTATTTGCTTTTTTTTGCGATATAAAGAATTCTTGTAACTCAGCTATCTCTGTTTTTTCTGTCATTTTTTATCACGTCGCTTTACTAGATAATTAGTTACAAAAGAACCTACCATATGTACGATCTTACTGAAAGGGATATAGATCAGCAATGATTGAGTTATTACATTATGGACTACAAATGCTGGTTCAAGGATAGTTGGAGTTATTATGGGATTGAATCTAACAAGACTTGCAAAATACGTTTGTACTTCTGACATATCAAGATGCATAAAGAATCTCATATAATCTCCACTAATGGCTACAGCAATGAGTAAGATAAGAACAAGGTAGTCGATAGGAATAGATACTCTTTTCATAATACCAAAAAACCTTCGTGCTAAAAGAACCAGTAGAGCTACCAGAAATGCAATTCCAACAGTACCTCCAACAATATAGGCGAAAGTGTCTACACCTTGCTCATTGAGTCTCAATATATTCCATACAAACTGTGGTTCTCCAAAAATTCTAATATGCCCAACAGCTATTCCTAAGAGAGAAAGATGCAACATTACTCCAAAAACCCAGAGAATCCTTCTTGAAAACATTCTAGGAAAGATAATTTCATCAATTGCTAAAGATGGAGCTACCATAGCACCACTTGGTTTTGGATAAACTGACAATTCAGTACT
>JAGLRO010000043.1 GCA_023136245.1 Candidatus Heimdallarchaeota archaeon | reverse complement strand
GTATGAATATAAATAATGTCAAATGATATTACAAATTTTCCAGCTAAAAGATTAAACTGTATTCTCAATCTTCTGCATGATGAGATGAAACCTCTTAACGATAATAAACGTGATCAACCTATCAAATGGAGTTTTATGCATGTTTATTCTTGTTCTCAACTTGCTAAATTGCTTGCTTTAAAACGAGGGATAGATCCAGAGATTGCAGGAATTGCAGGAGCAATTCATGATTTAGCAATTATAAGAACAGGTATTTTTGAGAATCACGGTCCTGCTTCTGATCCAATGATTCGTGAATTTCTCGAAAATTACAATAGTATTTTTGGTACGAGTCATGGGAAACTAACAAAAGAAGAAATAGAAATTATAGCAAAAGCAAGTATTCATCACACTGAAAAAACTATTTTTTCTGAGAACAAGTTTTGTGAATTAATCAAAGATGTTGATTCTCTAGATAGATTCCTTCATGGAAAGGATACTTATGATCATTATAAAAAACGAACGAAATCTGCTCTTGAAGATCTAAATCTCGAATACTTACATAATCCCTAGTTAGAGCAGAAGCTATAGATTTTTTGTTATTCAGCTGTGAAAATCGCATAAATTTTATATTCAAGTTCTAGAATTCTGCTTTAATAATTCAGTAATTTATCATATTTGAGTTGGTTTCATGAAGCAGAAAAGCAAAACAATAATGAATTTATGCATAGTCTCTATAATCACTCTTGGTTTAGTTCTTGCGTTTACAATACCTTTTGGTTCATTTCCCCCGTTAGGGAAATTTCTTTTACCAGGAGAAGGGGTTTGGGATATCCAAGATGAAGTGAAGAGTAAAGAAATTCTTCAAGTATCCTCTCTTAATGATGATGTCACAATTTATAGAGATAAATGGGGAGTTCCTCACATTTATGGAACTACGGAGAAAGATATAGTTTTTGCATTAGGTTATGTTCAAGCTCAAGATAGACTTTTTCAGATGGATATGGCTAGAAGAATAACAAGAGGACTTTTATCTGAAGTTATTGGACCAGATGCTTTAGAAGTGGATAGATTCAGCATAAACAAGTTGAAAGAATATTGGGCGAATGAAACTTTAAATGATCTAATAGAAAGCACTAATCCAATTGATCAAAAGATATACGAAGAAATCGATTCATATTCTAATGGTATAAATTACTACATTCAGAACATGAAATTTCTTCCACTAGAGTACAGTTTCCTCAATTTTGAACCAGCTTTCTGGTCTCCTCTGGACACAATTTGCTTCATAAAATATATGTCTGAAAAACTATCATGGTCATATGATGATTTCAATTTCTTACGTCTATTCAATGCTTTAGGACTTGAAACATACCTTGAATTATTTGATTTACCATTTCAAATACCTATCACTGTTGATTACGGAGAGTATAATTCATCTTCTTTGTCAATGAAAAGAGATTATTCTCACATTGAAGTGAGTAAAACACAAGAAAAAGTAATTGAAGAATTATCCAACATATTTTCCATTTTTATGAACGAGATTGAAGAAATTCCAGGTGAAAAAGAATTTATTGAAGAAAGAGAACTTTCAGGATCTAATAACTGGGTTATCGATGGTAACAAGACAGAATCAGCCAAACCACTTCTCAGTAATGATATGCATTTAGCACATGATATTCCAGGAATTTGGTATGAAGCACATCTGGTTAACCCATTGTCAGATTTCAACGTATATGGTTTCTTTTTAGCAGGTGTTCCTTTTCCAATAGTAGGTCATAATTCTTACGTTGGATGGGGTATGACCAATACTGGTTTTGATGTAATAGATTGGTATTATTACAAAGGAATAAATGAAACCCATTACTGGTACAAAGGACAACCAAAAGCTTATACTATTTATGAGTTTGAGATTCCAGTAAAGAATCAAAATCCTGAGATTTTCACAGTAAAAAACACCGTTCATGGTCCTGTAATGACGGATTTTGTGAATACTGATGATCTCTCTGGTGATTTAAATGATGTAATAGCTTGTAAATGGATAGCTCACAATATCTCGTATGAAACAAGAACACTTTATGGTTGGTCTCACTCAAAAAACATTGATGATTTCAATGAAGCATCTAATCATTTCTCTACTCCAGCTCAAAACTTAGTTTATGCAGATATTCATGGAAATATAGGGATTAGACCAACTGGAAGGGTTCCAATTAGGGATGATACAAACATACCTTCTTGGCATTTTGGTAACGGAACGATGCCATACAATGGATCAGAGGGTAATGGTGAATGGATTGGTTATGTTCCTTTTGAATTCCTACCTTTTTCTGAAAATCCTGAACAGAACTTCCTAGTCTCAGCAAATCAAATCAGTGCAGGATCCGAATATCAGTATCATTTACAACATCCTTTGGATGTCAGTACCGGTTATCGAGCTAGGAGAATCAATGAAATAATTGCATCTGGAGAAAATTTTGGTGTTGAAGACATGAAAAATATCCAACTTGATGTTTATTCAGTTAAAGCTGGGAATTTCACTCCTTATCTAATAGATGTTATTAACTCAATAAGCAATAAGGATACATTACAACAAAATGTGTTTGATCTTTTATCTGAATGGGATTATATTATGGATAAGGAAAAATCTGCTCCAACCATTTATTATTTATGGCTAGAAATCTTCTTTGAAGAAACATTCATAGATGAAATAGCAGAGCTGGAGAGTCCTAGATTCCCCCATCAAACTGTTTTGGAATTATTAACAAAAACAAATGAAACCTCTGTGTGGTTTGATGATATCGACACTCCTGAGACAGAAACGAGAGACGATATAATTTTACGAGCATTCAACCTCGCCATTCAGGGTTTAGAAGTCTTCTTCGAAACTGCAGATATAACTCAATGGGAATGGGGTCAAATCAATACTAAATATATTCCTCATATTACTGGTTTATCTGCTCTAGCTTATGGACCCGTAGGAGTGAATGGAACTGAAGATACAGTAAACCCTGTTTGGAGTAAATCCGTATGGAGAAACAATGAAGTAATTATATCATTAGGAAGTGGAGGTGCATCAGAAAGGATGATTATAGATTTCAATGATTTGAATAAATCATTATCAATAATACCTTCAGGGCAACGAGGAATTTCTTCCTCTGAGCATTATGTAGATCAACTAGAAATGTATCTTAGGGGAGAATACCATGTTCAATATTTTGCAGCAGAATCCATTGAAGAATTCCGTGAAGCTTGGATAGAATCAACGATTATTTTCGAAGCAGGAGGGAACTAAAATGACAGTAGAAGAATCATTTAGTGAAAAGATTTTTACATTTGTAAAAAATTATTCAAACTTCATTGGAGTTATTTCTAGCTTCATTCTAGCTCTGCTTTTTGTTTACACAACTATATGGCAATTATCGATAGTAGCAGGATTCATAGGAGGGTTGTTTTATAAAAGAATGAAGCATGGAGCAATAGCTGGTCTAGTGGGTGTAGGCACTGCTTGGTTAATTTTTGTGGTAATAGATGTTCTATCTACAAATGTTAATTCATTATTAGATCAGATAGGGTCAATTATTCTTGGAGTTTCAGGTCTTGGATGGATTTTCATTTTAATAGTAATTCTTCTTGGATTTATATTTGGAGTTTTATCAGGTTCAATTGGAAGTGCTGTTAGAATGCTACTCAAAAAACAAGATTAAATCAGAGATCAAACAATCTCTTCTTTTTTTACGTATTACTCTGATTTATGGTAATGGAATCATCTTCTTCTTCATCTTGATCTAATTCAGAGATGGGGAGTTTATCTTTCTTACCCGTACTTATTTTCCAATCCTTAAGAAGTATCCATCCAAAATAAAGGAAAGGAACTCCAGTATTAAACTCTATTAAACTGTTAAAGGCTAGAACTCCAAAAGCACCTGGATCTAGAGGTCGAATTCCAGCAGCTAATAATGTTGTTTCCATTGCGAAATGTACTAAAAAACCAACAAAGAGTAGGAATCCAATCTTAGGCCAAGTTAGTTGTTTGAATGGTTTCCAAGTATATTTCAGAACAATTAAGAGCAAATATCCTCCTATTGCCATTCCAACTTGTCTCCAGCGAGCAGAAGTCATTTCTCTAGCAATAGAAATAACTCTATCATCCCAATGTATCCATTGTGATAAGAATCCAATAGCAAACCATCCTCCATACAGTAATAAACTCCAATAGAGCATTTTCCGCCAGTTTTTTGCACTAAACATCACAGCAACATAACTGAATTCAATCATTCCATAAGTAAATGAAAAATAAAGTAGAAAAGGTCCTTCACTAAATGGGAGTTCATATATCATTCTTGTCCCTTTTAGCTTAAACCAAATAACATAATCAGTAAAGAAAACAACACAAGCTCCAAACATTCCAAATAACCATTGGAGGATGTATTTCTTTCTTAACAAAATTACCATCCAGATTACACAAAATAGAATATCCAGATAGATGAAATCTACTCCAAAAATCCTGGATACGATATTAACCATGAACGCCAACCTAAAGAAGTATATTTTAAATGTTACGGGTTTAAGAAATCTTACATCACATGTTTGATAAGAAAATCTACCCAAGAGGTTGGTAAAAATTCAAGTATTCTTCTTAGTTGATTATTCTTAATTCGATATCTTCTTCTAGGATTATTCTTCTTGAGAATTTTGAATACTTTCTTAGCAACATGAATAGGATCTGCAAATTTTTGTTTTTCAAGTATAGGCCATAATCTATTTATTTGATCACTGAAAATATATTTTTTGTTTCGATATTTCTTATATTCCTTCATTGTTTTTTCAGTTAATGGTGTTCTTATTCCACCTGGTTGAATAACTACAACCTTAATTCCTAAAAACATTAATTCTCTTCTTAGAGAATCAGAGAACGATTCAACTGCGAATTTTGACATACTATATGGTCCATTAAAAGGGAAGGAAAATCTCCCAACTTCAGAGCTAATATTGATTATTTTGCTTTTGTTTTTTTTCAGAAGAGGAAACATAATTTTAGTAACTCTTGCATATCCTAGAACATTAATATTCATTAAATGAGCTAATTCTTCAAGATCCACATCAAGTAACGAGCCACCTACAAAAATACCCGCATTATTAATTATACAATCTAATCCATCAATCTTCTCTGTTAGTTGTGAAAGTACATTTTCAATAGTTTCGACCTTTGTTACATCCATGAATATAGGAATAATATTCTGCTTTCCTTCAAATTGTTCAAGTGATTTCTTATCATAATCAGCAGCTACAACTTGAACTCCTTTTTCGATCAAATAATTAGTTATAGCTAAACCAATCCCATTGGCAGCACCAGTAATTAAAATTGTTGTGGATTTATTTTTCATTAAACATCAACTACTTCTGTTCAGTTAAAGACTTGAATATAAAATTAATGGGAATAGAGCTGAAGTTTTTCACAAACTAGTCTTTTCTTATCCAAACCTGTACTTTTGAAGGATCTCTATTTCCCCATGAGTAGTAGGGAATTGCAGTCAGTCTATTCTCAGATAAATCTTTACATTTTATTGTCCATATACCATTTAAAATGTCTGAATATATTGCAGTAATGGGACTATCCAAATCGATTGTGGCATCTGGTATATTTGAATTAGGGTTATCAATACTTTCAAAACAATAAACTAAAGGTCCTCGAGAAAGAGCAATTTTATTTCTATTGTTTTTTACTTTTGAATGAGATTGATGAATAGAAATCATTCTATTTCATAAAACGTTTGTCTACCTCATCTCTTTTAGAAGCATCTTCATGATTTTCTTTACATTGATCTTTAGCTTCTTCGAGAGTTTCATCAGAATGACATGACCATCGAAGATGAGTATCTCCTTTATTTCCACACCATGGACAGAACAAATCATCAAGTAGATCTATTATTTTACTATGAGCTTGCACATTTCGTCTATGTTTACCTCGCTCTATAATAATGGGTTTTGTTAAAATCTCTGCTTTTTTCTTCTTACCTATTTCAATAGCTTTTTTGACTGCCTCTATTTCTTTCCTGGGAACTTCTATGCTGTATCCATCTTTTGCATCTCCGATTATTTCAATAGGAATACCTAAGGTTAAAACCGCTTCTTGTTGCTCTCTAGGAATCTTCTTAATCTGTGAAACAAACTTACTTGCTTGATCCTTCCCCATCTCCTGTTCTACAATTTTAGCATAAGTACTTCTTTGTAAATCAGGATCTGAGATTGTAGAAAGTCTGGATAAAACTCTTTCAGGTATACGATCTTCAATAGATTTTCCTAATTCCTCCATAATAATATCTGGTTCAACAGAAGCTGCTTCAAGCCATAATCTAATTGTATTTGATTTAATATGGATTTTTGAGCATATCTCATCAATTTTTTCTTCTGTTGGGATTAATGAGAGATCTTTTGATTTCTTCCTTTGGATACTGTTAATGATATTCGCTAGAACTTTAGGCCCCTGTACAATCCCTTCAGCTCTGAATATTTCTATAACACCTCTTCCTTTTTCAATCATGTATAGGTCTTTTCTATGAATATTCTCTATTAATGACTCTATTCTTTGACGACTATCATCTACATCTTTTACAATTGCATAAATATTCTTTAATCCAGCAAATTGAGCTGCTCTCCATCTTCTTTCTCCTGCAATAATTTGAAAGGAGTCATCTCCTGTAGATCTCACTAAAATTGGATTAAGAAGATCGAATTCTTTAATAGAATCAGCTAATTCCTCAATAGCTTCCTTGTCAAAGGTTTCTCTTGGTTGGAATGCTGATGGAGATACTTTCTTAACTGGAATTTGGACAATTTCCATTCTATTTTCACCCTTGTTCTTTAATCAATTCAAATGCTATTTCCTGCCATGGAACTTGTGTTATTTCCCATTCATCGTCTTGGGCATTGATACTTAGGAGTTTCGCGTTTTCACCGTCGCCAGATTTGACTATTGCCTTCATTTGAGCTATAGCTTCAATTCGATTGGTGAAAAGCCATTTGTCAGACCCTCCATCAAGTACATAGAATTTATTTTCTTCAAGTTTCAAATCTATCCACCTAGTTCTATTTCAGTTAATATTTCAATTTACTGATTCTTGTTATCTTTTTTTTATAATTCACTTAAAAAGTGATTGTATTACTTCTTTATAAAAGCCTTTTTTAACTGTTGTGTCAGCATACTTCTCCATTTTTGATAATAATAACTATCTTTTTTCCAACCAATTTTATTAAGTCACATTTATTAAAGTGGAAGTAAATTATTAGTTAGTTCAAACATAAAAAGTGATGAATGAAATGTATTGTTCAAATTGTGGAGCAAAAAATGAGGAAGGAGTTAAATTTTGCACGAATTGTGGAGCAAGTGTGGGAGAAGTGCCAAAAAGAGCACAACAAAGTACTAGTTATCAACCTCAAACCCAATATTCACAGAAATCGACATATTCAGGATCATATCAACAACAAGGAGGATATTATCAATCCCCCCAAGTTTATCTACCACAAAAAAGTGCAGCAGTAGCAGTAATACTATCTCTGTTTATATTTCCAGGTTTGGGGCAGATATACGCAGGTAAAGTTGGTAGAGGATTTGCATTTCTGTTTGGATTAATGGGTGGAGGAGTCTTAGTAGGAGTAACTGCTTTTTTCTTTATATTTTGGACTCCATATATTCCAATTTTTATCATTTCAATTGTAGGACTTTTTGTGATCCAAATTTGGTGTGTTGTAGATTCTTATAAAACAGCTGAGAAATACAATAGATTTGTAAACCAGCATGAAATATTACCTCGACCAAATGATGTCTGGTAATGTTATATGTTCAAAGAATGAAATTTAGCTTTTCGGATAAAACATTATAAATAAGTGATATATTTTCACCTTGTGACAAACAAATTAGCTATTATATTGGACTCAACATCAGACCTCCCTGAAGAGTATAAGAAAAAATATGATTTCACTGTAGTTCCAGCTCATGTAATAATCGGTGATAAAGATTATCTAGACGGAATAACTATTTCTAGAGAAGAACTAATACATGAATTAATACACTCTAAAGAGAAAATTACAACCACTCAACCATCTCCTCTTGATTTCATAAATGCTTTCACAGAAGCATTAAAGAGTCATGAAGAAGTTCTGTATCTAGGAGTTAGCTCAAAAATTTCTGCAACGTACCAAAATGCAATGATTGCATCCAGACGAGTAGATAAGGAGAAAATTACCTGTATAGATACATGGACTGTTTCTCATGCAATGAATCTTTTGGCTATACACGCATCGAAAAGAAGAGATCAAGGAATGGAACTAGAATCAATAGTAAAGGAAATTCAAGAAATGATTCCTACAAGTAAGCTTTACTTCTTAGTTGGAGATTTGGAATTTCTTCAAAGAGGAGGAAGAATAGGAAAAGCAAAACAAGTGATTGGAAATTTGCTAAATAAGAAGCCTTTGCTTTATCTTGATGATGGAATAATCAATTCTCTGGAATCTGTAAGAGGATTAGATGCTGGATATGAAAGAATCATTGAGATTATTTCAAATCATGCACAGGAATACAAGAATTATGCATTTTCAGGATTATATGGACTTGATAATCCAAAATTCAATAAACTTGCAGAGTCTCTTAGAACAAAGCTTAAACCATTGAATTATTTCAACAATCCATTAGGTCCTGGAGTTCTCTGTCATGTTGGTCCCCATGTTGAAGGAATGAGTATTGTAAAAATACCTGATTCTGCATTAGATATGTATAAATAAAGTCTAATAGAGAAATAACTTCCAACCAATCTATTTCTTTGTAGCCTTTAGTGAAAACATTAGTGGAATCTCGAACCTATTATTCTTTACTCTCCAATATCTATCTTTACATTTTTTAACAAAGGGAAAGTGTCCGAAATTTGTAAAGGGATACTCTTTTACTTCAATAATGGTAAGTCCCGCATCTAATAAAGCCGTTATGATATCAGCAAATGAATGCTGCCATTCATAAGCATCAACATTTTCAATAGTTTTTTCAGAATCTGTATAAGTATATTCAGACTTAAAATGCATAGGAACTTCTGAGTGAAAATATGGATATTTATAGACTAGTTCACTTGAGTGTTCTTCATCAAAGACCATCGAAAAAGGGTGAAATTCAGCTATAAAGAATATTCCTCCAGGTTTTAGGTATCTAGATACTATCTTTCCCCATTTCTTCAAATCAGGAAGCCAAGTTAAGACACCATAGGATGTGAATACAATATCGAATTGCTCATCTAGAATATCAGGAAGATCATAAATGTTGGAATTTAAAAATCGAGCTGGCAATTGCAGCTCGTTGTTTATGTCGCTTGCTAGATTAATAGCAACATCAGAGAAGTCTACACCTGTTACAGTGGCTCCTAATCTTGCCCAAGATAGAGTATCCATACCAAATTGACATTGTAGATGAAGAAGTGATTTTCCTGATACATCACCCAAAGCTTCTAGTTCAATAGAGTAAAGGCTATTTCTACCTTTCATGAAACTTTCAAGATCATATTCTTTGGACTTGAAGTGGACCTGAGTTGTCTCATTCCAGCGTTTGAGATTAGTCTTCAAATACTCATCCATTATAATCGAAAAGAGAAGATTATGTGTAATTATAACTTTATCTTTTAAGTAAAAAAAGAGAGAAATAAGAAAAAGTTAAGATAGATCTGCAAGTTTAACTTCTCTTTTTGAAGGATCAAATTCAATTATTTCTAATTCTTGCATTGCTATAAGAGATGGTTTCAACATTACTGCATTTACACCAACAATATCTGCTAAATCATCTAATTTTATAACATTTGGAGCTGCATCTACAAGAGACAAATAGATCTTTCCTTGTTCTGATGAATTTAAGAGACGTCGTATACTTTCGTTCTGAGACATTATAGGTTCTTCTTTTGATTTAAACTCATCATATTCAGCTTCTAAAGCTTCAAGTTTTTTCTTGAACTCTTCTTGTAAAGTCAAAGTACTCTCATAATTTGTTTTCAATTCCTCATTTTCTGTTTCAATTTTAGCAAGCTTCGAAATGGATTCAGAGAATTGCTTTTCCATATTTGCTAAGTTCTTTGCCTTTTCACCAAGTAGAATCTCTTTTTCTTTCAACTGAGAGGATAAATCGTCAATCTTAGTATCTCTTTCTTCGACTTTCTCAAGGGCTTTTTCTTGTTCTTCTTGAAAAACTTTGAATTCAGCTAGTGATTTCTGCAATTTTTCTTTATTTTTCTTCAGCTCTTTTTGAATCTCATCTTTCTCTTGACTAATTGATTTAACTTCAAGCTTTAATGTTTTCAGAGAATTGTCAACTGTTTCAGTTTTTTTTCCAAGCCTATCAATCCTTAAATCTTTTTGTTTTTTCTCATCGTTCATGAATTTTTCAAGAGTCTGGATTTTCTTTTCTAATCTTACTACTTCAGCTGTTAGCTCTTCATTACTTTTTTTCTTAGCCATTATTAACACCGATGAATTTACAATATACACCATTAATGGAATCATTTTAAACATTGTTAATAAGGAAAGAGAAGATGGAGGTAGTAAACAAATTCTACTCCTAGATTTTGCCAACAGGAGATAAATAAACTGTAAATTCGTCCTCTCCATCCAAACCAAGAATCTTATCAGCAAATTCTTGGTTGTAAGCTGCTATTGCACATGTACCTAATCCTAAAGCTTCACAAGCAAGATAAAGATTCTGACATATATGACCAGCTTCTATAGCTATAACCTTACTTGAGGGTATACTATAACGCCACTCCATTCGGTATGGGATAGTTACCCATACAAAAATAACATTACCTTTGATTATAAATGATTGAGAGGTTAATTTCTCTAAATCCTCTCTATCAACCTCTTCTATAGGTTTGAGGAATAACAATTTGTGCTCCATCCCAAGATATCTATAAATCCCAGAATCTAAACCTTCAACTTTGTTAACAATTAAATAAGTTTCATAAGGATGTCTTGAACCTCCTGATGGAACAGGTTTCTTTAGGGATGCCCCATGATGCTTATCCTCTTTATGAACACCTTGTGTTGACCATAGAAGAAAGGATAATTCTTCCAAGGACATTAATTCATCTGAAAAAACTCTACGACTTTTCCTATCTCGAAGAGCGTCGAACAGAGGATATTCTTTTCCACAAGAAACTTCTTTTATCGGAACGAGGTCTATTAGTTTTGCATCCTCAGGATAAGGTTTCTGAAGTGGAGGATTAGGAAGTTTTTTCTGTTGATCAGTTTGAAAACCTTCAGGAAACTCTTCAATATCATCATCAAAAACTCTCAATATTCTACGATGTTTTAAGATTATATCACGATCAAATGACATAACTAAAAATAAAAAAATGAGTTTAAAAACTGTTTGGGAAGGGATTTAGGATAAAAAAATAAGAAAAAAAAAAGGGAAAAAAGAAAACAGCGTTTTTTCTTTTCTTCATCGTGATTGGAGTCTATTTTCTTTAGATAAAGGATCCCTTGTGAAGCAATAATGTTAAAAGAGCTCGATCCTTCTCTTCGCGGAGAGAGTTCCTGATCTCATGGTTTCTGAAGATTTTCTGTCCTGGATTCTCGGAACTATCAATCTGACTTTCAAACAATGCTTCAGCGAGCTGATCCAGGAGACTAAAGAGATTATCTTCATCAACAAACTCATAGTTGTTCATTGCTTTGATAGTCTTAACGGACTTAATCAACTCGTTTTTATACTCGCTTTTTGATACCAATTATACCACCTACTATTTTTTTACTGATACTATATTAATAGTAATTACCCACAAATTGTGGTCACACTTTGTGTCTAAAAGATTGAATTAAAGAAAGAAAAAGTTAAAGAAAAGAACCGCGATGGAGAATAATCTGAGAAAGAGCATAATCTTTCTCAATTCGTAGTGAAGACTTGACTTGGTAGTCAAGATAGTGATCGTGATCAGGGGAATAATCGTTGGATAAGGTATAATTATACATTGTCTCAGATAACTGGGTGAGGAGGTCCAACAGATTCTCTTCTTCAACAAATTCAATATTATTAATATCTTTTAGAGCATGAAAGTTTTTTATCAACTCATTCTTGTGATCAACTCTTAATACCATTTTAATACCATCCTAGCGCAATATTCTCGCGCTATGAGAATGAAAACTTTGACAATTATTTAAACCTTCCCTTATTTGAGAAACAAATATCAGTAAAAACGAAATACTTATTATGGTTTGTCTTTATATATCATTTATAAAGATAAATTGGTGTAAATACCTATGGGATTTCAAGATGTAATTGACGAAGATTTTATTCAAAAAGGCATAGGGGTTATTGAAGATAAGGAACAAATTTCACATCTTAAAGATAATGCCTATAGCCCTATTATTAATGCTTTAACTAAAGGTCCGATGACTGTTAAAGAGCTTACAGAGAATTATAATAAAATAGTTAAAAAAAGAGCTCTTAAGCTTGATATTCCCAAAGCTGCATTCGAAAAAATGAAAAGAACTGAGAAATCTATTTATCGCTATGTTAATGATCTTATTAGTGTTGGTTTAGTAGATTTAGCAGGCAGAAGAGTTGTCATAGACAAAACTGCTAGTGAAAATTTGTATGGTCGAACAGCTAAAGTTTTCCTGTTAAAACCTGAAAAAGAAGATTATTGGTTATCCGAAGAAGCTAAAGTTTTTCTCGAAAAGATTTTAAGATTAATGAGCATCATATTGGATAAACCTGCTCCTTCTTTGGATTGTCTTAGTGAAATGCTTACTGAGATGGATAGAAATAGACTCAGAGAATTTTACGATACTCTTGGAGATAAGTACGAGGATATTTCCGAAATCTTATTGGAAGGAAGTATTTCTGAAAATAATAAAATTCTAGATTTTGTAGGAGTATTGCTTCAGATTTGGAATTCTAAACATTATCGCTCCATGCTTGAGAAATGCTTTGATACTTAAAAATCCAAGTACATTTTTATTGTATTTTCTTTTGAAAAAACCTCATTACATTTTCTAGCTATTCTCATAGTTTGAGAATGTTTTCTTATGCAAAAGGAAAAAGTTTAAAAATGCTTTTAGGCTTAATTTAATTGGTGAAAAAGAGACATGAGTGAAAAAAAATACTTTGATCATATAGATTTTGAACAGGAAGCTGTCGAAATTGTACGTGATCCTGAGTTGATCAATTTATTCTATACTGAGGGATATTGGGCAGTTTTAGCAGTTCTAAGAGAACAACCTTTAACAGTTAAAGAGATAACTAAAACGACCAACGAACTGATTGTAAAAAAAGTTAGTCAAAAAATTAATGAAAGCATTGAAAATTGGGAAGTTCCCACAGATAAAGATAAATTAAAAGATCTGTTGAAAAAAATCGATTTTCCCGAGGATGAAAGGGAGATAATTCTCAATAAATCAAAATTATCTGAAGATGATATTCTTGAAATTAAAAATCTGGCTCGAGAATTTAAATTGAGTAAAGAGATGAAATCAGACAAAACCATCTATAGGTACATCAAAGATCTCACAGAAAAAGGACTTGTTATACCTGCAGGGCGTAGGATTATTGCGAAACAAACTGCAACTGAAGCAATTTACTCCAGAAAAGCAAAAATCTTTCTTTTACGAGAACATGCTGATGATACTTGGAAATGCGAAGGTTGCCTAACTACACTTGGAAAAGTTGCTCAGATGATAAGTCTTTCAACAAAGAAACCAGCTCCCTCAGTCGAAAGTTTAGTTAAATTAATGTCAAGTATTGATACTTTTCATGAGGATGAGCAAATTAGACTTTTTGAACAGTATGAGGAAAAAGTGAAAGAAATCATAAAAGATTGCACATTCAAGGAAACCGATCATTTGCTTTCTACGTTCAGAACAGTTTACCTACTTATGAATCATGAGGAATTTATAGAAGAGCTCAAAGATTGCTGTGAATAGCATTTTACTCAATTCTTAAGCGTTTTTTCTATTCTTCAAGGTAAATATATATATTAGTAATTTTCTAGAACCTCTGATGACTGAAGTAGCCTATCACTTGAGGTGTGATTGTAAGAAATCAATCAACGCATATTATTGTCCAGTAGGAATCTTAAAACCTACTGTTGAGAATAATTACGATTACTATCACTGTCCTCACTGTGGCTACGACTATATCTGTGATCATTCAATAAAAATAGAGTTTTCATATAGTGATGCAGGAATCCCTTTACAAAATTCTATTGTTTGCAGTAAATGCGACACTCCGTTAGAAATTTATATGTGGCCTAAAGATGTCGAGTCAATTGAAGAAGGGGCATATAAATCTAAATATATCAGTATTTATCGCAGAAACTATTAATTACTGAAAATCTAATCTGTTAAGCTTGCATTTTGATTAACTTTGGTCTTTTCTGTAAGCTCTTTGGATTTGCTTCTATTCCTGACAACAAATAATAACAAACCTATAAGCAGGTAATATCCAACATAGATAAAGAACTCTAGCCATGTAGGTTTATCTTGATAACCAAACATAGTTCTTAGAAACTTCCCAAGTTCTGTAGTCTTATCATTAAGAATAGAGCTTGTATCCCAGACTACTTTTTGCAAAAACGCGTTCTCTGAACCAAACCAACCTAGTTCTTGAAATTCATGAAAACCATGTGCTAACATTCCTGAAGCAAAGAGGATCAATATAATACTTGTAATGCTGAAAAACACGCGTAAATTGAACCTTTTACCGCTTAAAAACAGAATTACAGCTACTATTAGAGCAATAGTAATTCCTACCATTCCTGACCATAATACTGCTGCTTGACTTTCTTCAACTGCTTCTATTCCAGAAAGAAATATAACTGTTTCAATACCTTCTCGCAAAACAGAAACAAAAGCTAAAGAGAATAAACCAAAGCGTTGTTCATTTCTGATAGATAAATCAATTCTAGATTCAAGTTTTCCTTTAATATTTCTTCCAGTTTCTCTCATCCAAATTATCATCCAGGTAAGAAGAATTGCAGCTAAAACCATGGAAAAACCCTCGATGATGGGTTCATATTCTTCAAAACTTCCTAGGACAAAAGTGAAAATTACACCAAGAGCTACAGATAGAATAATTCCCAAAATTGTTCCAATCCAGATATCTCTTTTTAATTTTCTTTTTTCGATTTTTACAACATAAGCTATCAGAATACCAATGACCAAAGCGGCTTCAATGGTTTCCCTGAAAGTAATAAGAAAACTAGATACACTGAACAATTGATCACCCCAATTAAATTTATTTTTGGATACGTCCAAATTTTTAATAATAAATGTTCTTGTTTGTCAAAAATCTAGTAGAAAGTTTTGAAAAGAAAAGTTATATGTAGATCAAAACAGCTGTTCTGTGGTTTTGATCTCACTATTTGCTTAGAGTATATGCTGCCATAACAGTTAGCTGATTTGTTCTTGATAACTCTTCATATGGCATATACATTCTTTTTGTTCTCATTTTTTTGGTTGTTCTCTTGGTTTTTTCAGACATTTTGTTTCACCTATGTAAAGGTAAGAGTCATATTTATTAAGGAATTTTAAAAATCACTTGTTTAAGCGCTTTACTTTAGAGTTTACCATTTTTCTTTCAGAGCATAATAGGAAAAATCAATTGTATAACCCTTAAACCAAATGGTTAATTCATTGAAAGATCTAAGTATAACCAGTAAATTTTATGAATAGCTGCATCTTTTTTATTCTGAGATATATGCCGAAGGATATTAAATATGAAGAAAAAAAATTTTCTGGCGTGAGACAATTACTATCTGACTTTAATGAAGAAGCGTATAAGATGCCAAACGTGGTTGGTCTAATTGAGGCTGATATTACAGATGCAAGAGAGATAATAAAAGAATATGAAAAAAAGAGTGGGAAAAGAATCTCATTTACTGGATGGGTTGCAAAATGTGTAGCTCAGGGAGTAAGTGAACATAAAAGATTAAATGCATTTGTAAAAGGTAAAAAGAAACTCATTGTATTCGAACATATTGACATCAGCGTTATGGTTGAAAGAAAAACATCATCTGGCAAAGATGTAGCCATAAACCATGTAATCAGAGAGACTGAATTAAAAGATGTTAAAGAGATTTCTGAAGAAATCAGAGAACTACAATTAAAAGTAGTGCAAGAAAAAGATCAACTCGTCCGAGGAGCTTCAAAATATCTTTATTTTTATTTCTTGATACCAAAATTTATTCGAAGATTAATCGTACGAAAATTATTGAAAAATCCGTTCTATGTTCAACGAACAGCTGGAACTGTAGGTATTACCTCTTTAGGAATGCATGGGAAAAACCTCACTGCTTGGGCAATACCCTTTGGTATTAAAACACTGAATATTGCTGTAGCTGGTATTGGTGAAAGATACAAACGTATAGATGGGAAACCTGTTTTTAGAGAGATTCTATTCATGACATTTCTTGTAAATCATAACATTGTAGATGGAGCACCAGCTACCAGGTTCATTTCTAGAACAGTAGAATTAATGGAAAATGCATATGGTTTGGAAGAGTTATAAGAGGAGAGAATTCTCTTCAAAAACCTATTTTCTTTTGTATTTCTTTAATTGTTTCTTGTAAAAGTCAGGATTCTGAATGATAACAAGAATATCAAGAAAATTAAAGATCCTGTCTAGGAGACTGAAAGGCAAATCATCAAGGATACTAGCCAATTCATCGTTATTCTTTTCTATAAAATCACCTATATGAGATAATGGTTCGTTGTAAATAGATTTCATTAGCTTATTGATTTCCTCAGGTGAGAGGTTTGAACCTTTTGAATAGACATTATAAATTTCACAGAGCTTTTGAATTATTATTGCATTATCCTCTGATTCCCAATAATCATCAGAAGCGATTACAGGATAGTAGAGATTAGCTGATCTTGAATATAGTATTTCAGCTGAAGGATCTCCGTTAGTTATACGTTTTCCACAAGGAACAAGGATTCCTTCTTTTTCAAGATCTTTAGCATAACCATAGATAATATTAGGTTGTTTTTTCGTTCCACTAGTTTTTTCCAAATAAGTAATATATTTGATACCAATTTCTTTGAGAGTTAAAGGACCTTCATGAAGGCATTTTAAAATGGGTGAATATTTGGGATTGTGAACCATATTGAATATTCTTTTGTCTCTGATAACTTCCAAAGCTTTGGGTTTAAAATTTAGGTAATCTTTTATTGTCAATTAACCACTTCAGTTATTTTTTTCCAAAACACTCTTCAAAATCCTTGAAGAATTTAGGTGCTTTTGTTACTAAAATGTAAAATCTGAGCATGATAGTTATTTTTTCCAAATCAGGTACAGGAGTATCAGGAGTTATATCAGATACTTCAGCGATATAGGTTTCCATAAAGCTAGTCATCTCTTTGGATAGAAATTCATCATGCTGCATCATCAGTTTTCTCACACACTCAATATCAGGTTCAGGAATATCCAGATGAGAACTGAGTAATTTGGTGAAATTCTGTAGAATCTTCGTACTTTCATCCAAATATTCTTCTTCATCCCAGAAACCTTTGTTAATACGGTAATAGATGTTAAACCTGGATATTCGACCATATATGGATTCAGTAGCTTTGACACCTTTAGTATAACGTTTACCAACTTCAGTAACTAATCCTCGTTCCGAGAGTTTTTTGAGATAGTGATAAATAGTTTTATCAGAACGTTTCTTGCCAGTTATCTTCTCATATTCTACAACAAGTTCTTTAACAGTGAAGTTGCCACGGATAAAAAGGTTCAACAAAGGTCGGAGATTACGATCATTTAAGATAACAGAAATAGTTTCATCAAAAACAACATTAGCAACTTTAGGTTCAACAAAAATCTTATCTTCGTAAGGAGAATTTCTATCATCAGAGGTCATTGTAATTACTCGAGAACTTATGGATATCTAGAAGACAGCACAATAGTTTTTAAATTTTCTTATGCTATGAGAAACATTTATAAAGGTCTGTCCAGTAAGTTCTCAGAAAGACAAAGAAAGTCTATCTACTAGGGTTAAACCCCCTAATGCAATTCATTTAGGAACACCTGAGAGAAAAAGAGCAAGAGGACATCCCTGCAGCATCATTAGTTCTCTACTCTACTTTCTTTCAACTTTAGAGTAAACTAGGTTATTAAGGAGAGCAAGATGAAAAAAGATAATCCTCATGAGAAGAAGAAAAGGGAATTCAAAGAGGTTAAATCAAAAGAACAACATATCTGTAAGCACTGTTTTCTAGAACATGTTACAGTTTCAGCTAAAGTTATTTACTAGTTTTACGAATCTGTTATAAAAGCCAATCTTGGATGAAAAAAATTGATGAGAATGAAGAGATTAATACCATTTTTTATTATCCGAAACATTCTCTTATTTTTTCAGTATATTCCTGGGCATTAAGTAATAGTACTAATGTACCAATCCAATCATAGATCTTGTCCATTTCTTTAAATCCCATACCTTTGGTGATCTCAGTAATTTCATCGTTGTGATCTTGCATCAAGTCTGCAACTTCATGGCTAGATGCTTTATCAAGAGATTTGATTACTTCTTTCAAACAATCAATAGAAGATTCTTTGGCTTCTTTACCTAAAGTGAGAGCAAGGATCTTAGTAATACTCTCAATAATCTTAAGAGATCTAGAGGAATTCCAGTAGGCTTTTGTATAGATAGAAGGAATGAAGATCTTAGCAGTTCGACCATAGAGAGCCTTGGTGGTTCGACCACCAGATTCAATTCTCCGACCAACTTGAAAAACAAGATCGTGCTCTTCTAGCTTCTTGATATATCGGTAGATAGAAGTTACAGATTTCTTCTCCTTATTTATCTT
>JAGLRO010000042.1 GCA_023136245.1 Candidatus Heimdallarchaeota archaeon | reverse complement strand
TTTCTCGTTCATATTATTAATTTTTACATATCCAAATCGCTCAAATTGAATAATATCTCCTATATTCAATTTTGTTATGCTTTTTTCTGCATAACCATTGATTTTCTTCAAGCTATCTTTGTTTATTCGATTATTTAAATATAACATTTCTGGCTTTACAATTTCAACAGGGATTGGTTCAGAAACCCATTGTACTCTTGGAACATCAGGCAATAATTCTTTACTCACAATTTCTGCTTTATATTCTTTCTCTGTAATTCTTTCTTGTATTTTAATATTATATAAATCCTTCATTCTAATTATTTTACCTATATTCAGCAAATCTCTATCTGACTCACATAAATAAACAAAATCTTCAACCTCAATTGTTCGAGATCCCAGAATCTTATTATCAGGATGTAAGTCTATTTGAACTTTCTGAGGTTCAGGATTTGAAAGATGGATTTTTATTGGATTATCAACAAAGAAATAATGTTTTGAAACAGGTTCAATTATCTTTGCATTAATTGCAAATATAAGTGACCAATCTATTTTTGTGGATGATTTTGTTGTCCCCACCCGTTTTATAATCTCAGAGAAAACCTGAGGTTGGATTCCCCTTCTTCTTAAAGCTTGAAATGTTACAAGTCTATAGTCATCCCAACCAGTAACTATCTGTTCATTAACTAATTCTCTAATCACCCTTCCTTGAGTTGGAGCACCAATTATATTAAATCTACTATACTCATAGAATTCTGGAGGTGTTATGTTCAATTTCTTTGAGATGTAAATCTGTAATTCTTCTCTCATTTTTCCGAATTCTATGCTTCTCAATATGTGAGTTACTCCTGTGATATTTTCCATAATTGGGGATTCAAAATCATACATTGGCCAAATGCGATATTTATCACCTTGAATTGCATGTCTATATTCAGATATTCTCAATAAAACAGGGTCTCTCAATGCAGAATTTAAAGAAGTCATATCACCACGGAGTCTTACTGTAGCTTCTCCAACTGCAAAATGACCTTCCTTCATCTTTTCAAATAATTCCATATTTTTTTCTAATACATGTGACAAATTACATGTACATGGCTTTTGTTCTTCTCTTAATTTGGAGAATTTTTCTCTTTCGCACAAACACACAAAAGCATCCTTTCTGGATATTAAATCCTCAGCTTTTTGGTAATAAACTTCCATATAATCTGATGCTTTCACTTCCCCATCTATTTTCAAATTCATCCATAAGATTGATTCTCGGAAACCATCATAGAATTCTTCTTTCACTTTTTCTGGATTTGTATCATCGAATCTTAAAATCCTTTTACCATCATATCTTTCAGCAATTAAATGGTTTATGCAAAATGAAAGCATTTGTCCAATATGTGGGTGTTTTGAAGGCTCTGGAGGATATCTTACAATCACCTTTCCTTTCTCAACATTTCGTAGTTCTGGTAGAAAATCTCTCTCCTTCTTCTCTTCAAGAATGTCTTCTGGATATTGCCTTTCAACTATTTCCGCAATTTTGTCTTTTGAATAAGCATTAACCTCTTTAATGATTTCTCTTACTTTTGGTTGTAATTCCTTTGCTCTGCTCCTTAGTTCAGGATGATATGACAAAATTTTTTGAAAAACAATTTTGAATTCTGCTGACCCATATTTATAAGCATTAATCAGAGTTTCCTTATAGATTATATCGCCAGCATCTTTTGTCATTGTAATCATTGATTTTTACATGTTTAAATATTTGATTATACCCATTATTAATAAACAATCCTAGCAAAAGAAAGGTTCCAACTAGAATAAACTTATTCTCATGATATTACTCTTGCAGAAAAACTAATTGCTTGTTCTTTTTCAAATAATTTTTCTGTACCATTATTACTATTGATAACACTTGCATAAGTCTTTTTAACCAGAATTTTGTGTTTATCAATTTGAATTTTTGAGCAAAGCAAATCATGACTACATGTTCCCTTACCGAAATATGATTGCTTTTTAGTATCGTAATACATGGAACCTCCCTTTCTTGGACAATTGCAAATCTCGAGAAATAAAGGAGAATTGTTGTAACCATTGTGTGTCTTAATTCTTGCGATTGCTTTTTCCAGTTTATAGCTGAGAAAAGTGTCTTTGGTGGTCATATGCGTCAGTATATCATCTTGATATTACAATAAGGTCTTTTGTAATATCTGGGCATTATACTTGCCATGTCACAGATAAATTCTGGATATCATCCAGTTATTTAAAAAAACTGGTATTGGGGAAAAAATTAAATTACTATTCAAGTATAACCACTTGAGGCTATCATATTGTGGATTGCTAAGATATCGGGTGTAACAAATCTCGATGCTGCCATATCAGTAGACGTATCTTCAGAATTTGCCATAGGAACTATAATTGATGATATTGGTGAAATTAGATCAGTAAGTAAATTTGATGCTAGAAGGATATTCGCAACAGTTGAGTTCTGTATAACAATTGCTGAAATCGTACCAACTTCAATTAATGAAATTTTTGAAACTCAAGATATATGTCAACCAAATATGATTCAAATAAACGGGGAATTCTTCGATAATGAGGATAATTTGATAGCTGTTCAATCAATTGCTACAATACCAATAATTGGATCTATTACTATAGATAAAGAACCATTTGAATCTAATATTCTAGATCCTGATCCTGTAAAAGCAGTAAAAATTCTAGATAGATATGTGCATGTTGTAAATGTCAATTTACCTATTGGAAGTAGTTGGAATTCTGTGAAAAAAAGAAAACAGATAGAAGAACTAGTAGACAAAATCAAAGATAATATAACTAAACCTCTAATTGTAGGAGGAGGTTTAACTTCTGCAAATGTAGGTGAAATTGCTAAGATATTAACACCTAATGCAGTTGATATCTCATCCGGAGTAGAAAAGATAAGTGGAATAAAAAATCCTGAATTAATGCAAGAATTCTTAGAAACTGTGTATAATTACAAAGAATTCATTCAAGGAATCTAAGTTTTTTCAATATTCCTATTTCAGAATAGAGACTTGAAATATAACCAAATAATTCTTTTCGAGATTTTTGATTCACCGTAATCTCTTGTTCCGAAAACATATTCTACATGTGTTGTTTTCAATTTTCTTTTATAGATTTTTAGAAAATCGAATAGTACTTTATATCCCTCAAGAATAAATTTGTTTTTTTGTTCCTGGATGACTGGGATCCATATATCTCTTTTAGACGCAAAAAATCCTGTCATAACATCTTTGATTAAATTCCTTCTTCTGATTAGTAGTGCGAATTTTCCTAAAATTCTAGCCACGTACGACATTAATTTTCTTTGGATGGACCATCTTCCGATTACTTCTATCCTTTTTCCAGTTACAATATCATAATTTTGCTGAAGCAAAAAGTGAAATTGAGAAATAGTGTTAGGAGGGTGTTGTAAATCTCCATCCATTACAAGAAAATATGGTGTAGAGCATTTTAAAATAGCATCCAGAACACTCACAGTAAGACCATGACTTTTTTCTTCCTTTCGGTTGAGAAAATTTACTTTAACATCCCCATCATATGATTCAGTGATTTCTTTGGTTTTATCAGAAGAACCATCATCTGAAATTATTATGGAAGATTTAGGTGCATTTTTTTCGATCTCTGAAATGAGTTTTCCAATAGATTTTTCTTCATTCAAAGTTGGGATAATTATTGTAAAATCTGAATAATCAACAGATGAGGTGGTCATGATTCCTTTGGTCAATTGATAATCTAACTTAAAAAGATTAATATTACAGTATTGTATTCAATCGTTTCTAAATTCTAGGTGAATAGCATTATAACAATACTCATATATCTCTTTCATTTTTAACTTATTAATGACTCTAAGCCCAAACATAACTTACATTATCAAAATAATTAACATCGGAGATTATAGTGTGGGTAAAACAAGTTTGGCAGTAAGGTATACACAGAATCGTTTTACATCATCCTACTTACCTACTCTAGGAGTAGATTTCCACAGTAAGAACATTTTGTATGATGAAGATACAACACTGAGGTTAGTTTTATTCGATACAGTGGGTCAGGAAAAACTAGTTGCATTACGTAAAAGATATTATACTGGAGCTCATGGAGCAGTAGTCGTATTTGATGTTACTAGAAAGGATTCCTTTGATCACATAAGAAAATGGATCGAGGAAGTAGAGGAGAAATGTCCAGACATTCCCATTATTATAGTTGGAAATAAAACAGATTTGATTGATCAAAGAGCTGTAACTAAAGAAGAAGTAGAAGCAAAATGGACTTCTAAAGGTTATACAGTTTTAGAGTCTTCAGCAAAAATGGGAGAAGGAGTAGATGATATCTATACTATAATTGCTAAAAAAGTGATGGAGAAGCAAGGTTACTGAGAATCTCTCCACAATTCAATTGCAATAATTTTACCATTTTCTAAAAATAATCTAGAGATATAATCCTCAGCTACAAATGATCCATCAGGAAGTGAAACTTTAGATTCTGTTTGTGATTTATCCAAGTTTTCAGGAGCTATATACAGTGTATCTCCAACTACAACATAATCTCTTATCTTCCCTTCTATAGGATTCAAGACTTCTAATTGCTTTAAAATATGTTCAACATCTAATAGTGCGGTTTCAACTGCTGTAGCACTATATCTTCTTTTTTCTTCTGTTTTCTCTCTAGCAACTGCTTTTGTATCTTTTTTTACTTTAGGTTTTGGTTTAGGTTTTGGTTTAGGTTTTGGAGCAGGTTTTACTGGTTTTGGTTTAATTTTTTTTAAAGGAGGTTTGGGAACTATTTTTTCTCTTGAGGTTACATTACAAGCTTCATCCACTGCTTCAAGAAATTCATTGCTAGTAGCAGATTCCTCTAAATTAATAATTCTATAGCCTAATTCCATTCTAATTCGAGCAGTTTCTCTAGCACAAGCAAATTTGGATTGTGGAGCCGATTGCACGCCTATCCAAGTGAATATTTTTTTCTGAGTATGAGATATCACTACCAAAACATTTTCTGAAGAAAGTGCTACCTCTTTGTTTTCACACTCTGTCATTTCCCCAGTATTTTGTATAATATAAAGAGACATACAATTGGAATATCTAAATTATCATTTTTATACTTGACGATAGTTTCCAGAGAGTGATGAGAATTAAGTTTTCCGGAGAATCTCATTATTTCTAACTAGAGACGATTTTCGGGAGTGCACCGATTTTTTGATGATTATTCAAAATAAAGCAGATTTTTGAAAAAAATATGGTCTTTTAGCAAGAAGAACTTTCAAAATAATTATATACATCCTTTACATACAAGCAAATGTTAAATACTTATTCTACAATATATGTGTTGTAGAAAATATTTGCAGAATCTGTGAAGAGGATATCATTATGAGCTCAAAATTAATAGAGTCTATTTCTTACTCTTGGATAGGCAGAATAATTGAACCTTATCTATCTGAATTTGAAGGTCTTAAAATAACCCTAAGAAAAGCAGGCGTTGATCAAAGTATCAGAATGTATCTTAGTATCAGGATTTTTTGGGCCATTATACTTGCATTTGTTTCGTTGATCTTTCTAATAGCAATAAAGATAATATTGAGAGACTTTTCAGTGATGCTTGTAATAATTCTCCCAGTTTTAGTGCTAATCAGTATGTTTGTATACACATGGATTTATCCCAGTTATCTTGTAGGAGAAAGAAAAAGAAAGCTGGAAGCAGCACTTCCAACTGTTGCAAGTTATATGACAGCAATGGCATCAGCAGGAGTTACCCCTGATAGGATTTTTATGGCTTTAACAAAAGAAACAATTGGAGAAGCTATCGTAAAAGATTCAAGAAAAATATCTAGAGATATTCAAGTATTTGGTTATGATATTGTACATGCACTTGGAGAAGCATCAATAAGATCTCCTTCAGCAAAATACTCCAGTTTTCTTGAAGGAATTGTAGGTACTTTTACATCTGGAGGAGAATTACAGAGATTTTTAGAAGTTTCAACTGAAACACTAATGACTGATAAAGTACAGAGTGAAAAGAATTTCATTGAAACATTGGGGATAATGGCTGAATTATTCATGGTAATGGGAGTTGTTGCTCCTATATTCTTCATAGTAATCCTAGCTATGATGTCAATGTTAGGAGGATCAGCGGGAAGTTCAACACTTATGATGGCGATATTAGTATATGTCATCATACCCGTAGCAGAAATGACTATCATACTCTTAATAGATGCACAACAACCTGAATTGTAGGTGAAAGAAATGGCAATAAGTGATGAAGTAGAAGTAAAAACAAGAGAGTTTCAGATAACTCAAGATACAATCTATTGGGTTATAGCTATAGTAGCAGGATTATTATTAGTTGTTTTAGGAATTATTGATTTCATAGCAACACAAAGAGATGCTGAAGGAAATATTATTAGCGATTTTATTACAATTCTAGATATAAATGATTTTGTGATTCTTGCTTTAATTGTCGTGATAGGTATTCCTACATTTCTAATTATTTACAGAGAAGAAAGAAGACAAGCAAGAATTGATGAGAACTTACCTTATCTTTTAAGAGAAATTAGTAATGCACAAAGAACAGGTATGAGTTTGCCGAGGGCAATCCAAGAATCAGCTAAGAGACACTATGGACCTTTAACACCTGAATTACGAAAGATGTCAAGTAAAATCTCTTGGGGTATTCCATTCAGTAAAGCCATGGAAGATTTTGAAGAATCCATTGATACTCATCTTGCTAGAAGAGCATCTTTGCTTATTCTTGAAGCTGAAAGATCAGGTGGTAATCTTGAAGCCATTTTTGAAGCTACAGAAAAACATGTGCAAACATTGCTAAATCTGAAAAAGGAAAGAGAAGGGGCAATGAAGCCATACGTGTGGATTGTATATGCATCATTTATCATATTCATTCTTGTAGTGGTTATACTATTTCAAACCTTTTTCATTCCATTCGGAAGCGCAAATATCTCACAAGAACAAACAGCAGGAATTTTCGATTTATTTATTGATCTGAATACACTCGAAGTACTTTTCCTTCATATGTTGGCAGTTCAAGGGTTCTTTTCTGGATTAGTTGCAGGAAAGATGTCAAAGATGTCAATCAAAGGAGGGCTCATGCATTCAGTTGTTCTGATGTTTATTGGATGGTTTGCATTCAAAATATTAATTCAACCAGATAATCCTCTAATAACTTTAAACATATGACGATCTAATAGGTGAATAAAAATGGGTAAACTTGAAGATGATGTTAAGTCGCTTAAAGATGAGGTTGTAGAATTAAAGCGCTTAGTTAACCAGATTAGCTTTAATGTTGTTCGTATCATGGGAACATTAGAGAAAGGAGTCGCACCCAGTACTAACGGAGACTCTGACGGAATTATAGGCTCAGTTTCAGTTGATTTAGGTCCTCTTGAAGACCGAATAGAGAGAATTGAAAAAAATATGAGTACAAAAGATGATTTACTTGAAATTAAGAAGCAGGTAGAAAATCTTGTTTCTGAAAGAGTAAAGAAGGCTGAAGAAATGCAAGAAAGATCCTCCAATCTTTTGGAAAAAGGTATGGAATTAGTTGAATTAGAAGCAACTCTTGTTGAAATTAAATCTCTTTTAGAAGAGAGAATTCTTGATGATGAGGTAGAAGAAAAAGAGGAATAACTATTGATAGTGAAAAATCTTAAGCATAAGCATAGACGATTTAAGAAAAGCAAGTTAGCACAAATAAGAGGTATTGATTTTGCATTAGCTATGCTTATTTTCATTGTTGCTTTTAGTCAAATAATATTAGTTATTTCCAATTTACTGATACCTTCAATGGTTCAGATGCAAACATTTTCTAGAGAACAAGAACTAAACAAGTTGTATAGCAATATCTTCCTTTCCGAAGGATATCCTGCTAACTGGGCAACAATAGGTACAAATTCCATACCTGATTTTCGCTTAGGTTTATTGGGAACATATGATTCTCTGGATTTTTCTAAGATAAATCGTTTAGTCCCTGACATTTTAGATTATTGGTTAGTTGATTATACGACAGTCAAGATTTCTTACTCATTAATAAGAGATTTTGCACTAGAAATCTTTTCTCCAATATCAATAATGATTAATGATTTTTCTGTTGCACTGAATCAAATAACAATTGATGGAGTGGTTCTAGAATATCAAACTCCTATTGAGAATGCAGATGTATGGGTTTATGTAATAAATGCTCAAAATGAAGTTTTTACAAATTACACAAAAACAAAGGATATTTCTGGAGTAATTAGCTTTGAGTCTTCCTTTACAGTCAATATTTCTACACATTATGATATTGCAGCTTTTGCACAAGTTGGAGATATTTATCAGGATTATAGTTTACAGCGTTTAACAAACGGAGGAAGTGGATTAGATTATTATAGTGTCGACTATGACCTTAATCCATATGTGAGAAAGAACACAATTGCTGAAACAAGTGCAATCGATGTCAGTTTTGCAAGAACTGCATTAAGCGATGAAGCTTATGCATTTGCATTATTCCCATTTACTGATTATGATGTTTCATACTATAAACAGACATTACAGAAAATAGAATCAATTAATGAAGGTGATTTCTATGCGGGAGAGAATCTACAGATTCCCGCAGATGGATTTGCAGTTGTACTTGTGCAAGAAAGAGAAGATACAATTTATAGAGCAGGATATATGGGTGTCCCCATGTTTCTAACTTCTTCTAAGGGAACATCTTTTGGACCATTTAATCTACTAGATCAATCGTCTTATATCTCTGAAACTCGTACAATGTTTATTCGAAATATGTTAGTAAAATGTCAAATTATGTATTGGTGATAAATATGAAAGCAGTACTCAAGTCAAAAAAAGCCCAATTATTCATAATCGAAGCTTTCATAGCTGTATCTGTTATGATAATTATGGTTACTGCTTTGTATGAAGTTCAAATAGCAACACAAGTTGCTCCAGAACAGAATTTCCAAGAAGATGTATTTAACACCTTAAGAGCTTTGGATAAAAATGGAAAACTAGATGAATTCTTATCTAAACTGAATACAGGAACAATACCAGAGATCAGTTCGATTAAAGGTACTCTGAAACAAGCAATTTATGGGTCTCTTCCAGATAATGGTGAGTTTGTTTTATCTTGTGAAAATATGACATCAAATGCAATTCTAGCAAACAGTTGGATAAATGAAGAATTAGATTTACCCAAAGAAATTATTGGTATTGATTACTTGATAATAGAAGTAAATGGTGAGTATTCTCCTTTCATAATCCATTTACAAGTATGGTTAAAAGGTGTGTAGCATGAAAAGAAAACTCTTCAACACTAAAGACCGTAGAGGGCAAGTTTTTCTGCTATTAGCTACTGTCATTTTGATTTATCTCATTCTAATATCAACGACTGTATATCAAATTACTCAAAGTCCATATGTCAATCCCGCACCCAATCAAAAACAACTTATGAATTACATTGATAATTCAATTTCATCTTTCCACGAATTATCAGAGATTGCATTATCTCAATATTCACAAGGTCTTTCAAGAGTTGAAATTATCCCAATCATTCAATTAGGAATAATCGACATAGAGGAATACTTGGATGAGCATAATCTTCCTTCAACTGTAATCCTCGATGAAGATAGCTTGGGTGTTTATAATAGCAGTACAAGTGTAAATCCTGTATATACTCACTTTGAATGCAATATTTCAATCCTCATTGATAGTCTTGATCTATATTACAGTGCCAGTTTTTCTTTATATGTAGACTATTATATGGAAATCTCTGAAATTTCAGGTACTGCAAATTACATTTATCTCTATAAGATACAGAATAATATAAAATCCTTGATTAATGATGGTGAACTGATTATTAACCCAAGCACTCAGGTAAGTAATCTTGGCGATGGTAGTTTCCAAGCTGATTTACAAACAGGGCAAACTATAGCAGTTGCTTTTGAAAATGGAATACTCCTCTGGATGGAAATATGATTTTATCCAGATTCTGAATTCCTATATCTGTTATACAGTTTTTCAGCTGACTTCGATATCAAAATCTCTATCTTTTTTACTCTCTTTACGAGAAATAACTACTTCCAAAACTCCATTTTTGTATTTAGCTTTAGCAGTCTCAATATCTACAGGTACTGGTAAACTTACTGATTTTTCATATTTTCTTGACTGAGAATGGGCTTTTATTGTTAGAGTTCTTTCTGAACCTGTCAACATTATATCTCCCTTGTTGACACCTGGGACTTCAGCTATAACTCTCACATCATCATCTTCTTTGAATACATCTATCAAAGGTTCTCTAACATCGGAAGATTCAATATCTCCATAGCTTTTGGATTTCAAGTTTCCAAATTGACTGAAATCTGGTCTTCCATCAGGACCCACTCCAACCTTGAATCCATAAACAAATGGATTCTTTGCAATATCTTCGAAGCTACTAGAATCAACATCCTCCAGATTCTTCATAATATTCTTGAGCATTTCATCTATCATTTTTCCGAATGAAGATCCTCTGAAATAAGGAGCAAATCTTCCCATAATGTCTTCTATATCTACATTTTCCCAAGAGGAAAAGAAATCGAATGGAAATGAAGAATCGTCTGATTCTTTCTTTTTCTTCTTCTTTTCATCATCATTATCATTTGTGTTCAATAAATTACACCTTCACTAGCAGTGTTAGTATTAATGAAACTTAGATATAACGATATTTAAATGCGATTATTTGAAAAATAAAAAAGTAAGGTACTTCATTTATCTATGAAGGTTTACCTTATGCTTTCAAACCTTTTCTTGCTTTTTCTATTGATCTATCAGGATCTGAGTTATACTCTTGAATAACTGAAGCAACATCTTCGAAATAACGAACTCTCTTTTTCACCATCCAACGAAGAATAGTTTTTCTTCTCTCCAATTCATCGAAGATTTCTTGTTCTTCCAATCCAGTGTTATCCATTATTTTTTCTAAGACATAACTCCTTCCAAAATAAATGAAAGTATCATCTTTTGGATTCCATTGGTACAATTTGTTAGTGAGAATTTCTTCAGTGACAGGATCTAAACCAATTAGTTCTGTAATTGATTGAGTTCTTCTTGCAAATTTGGATTGGAGTCTAACTTTCCTAACAACATGAATGAGATCCAATGATTTCATCATTGATCTTGGAATATTCATTGGTTTACTTTCTAATCTGTGAATAACTCCTTCTACTGAATCTCCGTGAATTGTCCCTAAACCTCTGTGACCAGTGCTCATGGCTTGGAACATTGCATAAGCTTCTTCACCTCGGATTTCTCCTACTATGATATAGTCTGGTCTTTGTCTCATTGCTGCTCTTAGAAGTTCATACATTGAAATTTGACCTCTTCGATATCCTGTTTCAGTAGTTTCACCAAATCCAGAACGAACAACACTTGGTATCCAATTCTCATGTGCTAGATTCAACTCTGCAGTATCTTCGATTGTTATGACCTTCATATCTGGTTTAATCATCATTGCTACTGTGTTAAGAAGTGTTGTTTTTCCTGCTGCAGTACCACCTGCAATAAGTGTGCTTACATTATGCTCCATTGTAAACCAATAATATGCAGCAATATCTAGATCTATAGTATTGTAAAGTATCAAATCTGTGATTGTAAATGGATCTGCTTTGAATTTTCTAGCAGTAAATGTTGACCCTCTTTGAGTAACTTCTTTTCCATAAGTTAGTTGTATCCTACTCCCATCAGGAAGTGATGCATCTAGAAGTGGATTTGCAATGCTAATATGTCGATTTGCCCGCTGAGCAAGTTTTATTATGAAACTGTCAAGCTCCTCTGGAGTGTCAAAAGAAACGTTAGTAGCTATTGATTCGTATTTTCGATGCCAGACATAAATTGGAATACCTATTCCATCACAAGAAATATCTTCAATATTTGGATCAAGCATAAACGGTTGGATTTTACCATAACCAATTAGATCGCGAGTAAGATAGTACATAATTTTCTCAAACTGAGATTCATTCAAAGAAATTCTATATCTCTTAATAATATCAACTATCTTTTTCTTTAGAAATTCTTCAGCTTTTTCAGAAGATTTCAAGACACTCAAATCTACATCCAATTCATCAATCATAACATCAAGAATCTTCTTGTAAATTGCAGTTTCTTTACTATCTAAAGGTATTTCAACAACCATATATTGAGTTCTTTTTGATACAGGATCAGTTTGAATTAAAACATATGAAAAAGGAGGACTTACTGGGTATGTTTCCTCTAATATAGGGACAGCAGCTGTATCAGTAAAAGATTCACTCGTTTCTTCTTGCATGATTAATATTATCTAGTACTCTTTTTAAAGTTATTTTTCATATTAGCTGTACTATTTAGTAAATAGTAAAAATTGCATATTCAACATAGAGATTCAGAAATTGAGAAATGGATGTAATATCAAGCTTGGTTTCAATCTACTAAAACTATGCTACTTGTAATTCCATCATAGATGAATCCTACTCTAGAAACAGTACTTGTGCTCTCAATTGATCCAGATATTGTTATTGTTTCTGGTGAAATTAATAATGAAACAGAGACTGTAAAGTCGGTATTACTCAATAAGCTGGCAACTAATGAATAAGTTGTATTTGTCTTCCTTACTTCAATTAGATATTCCTCATTATGAACGCTTTCTGGAAGTGTTAAAATGATATATTCATTCACTTCCGTTGCTCCTAGCTCAATTTGGTTTTCACCATTTACTCTCAAGTTATGAACAACTTCAGCTATATTCTGAAGAATATTTTCTAGATTCGTTTCTATAGCTCTATCATCCATTGTATTGTTTATTGCTATCATTGTGACCGAAATACCCCCTATTGCAAGAGCTCCGACCAACAAAATTGATAAATACATTATATATTCGCTTGGCATAACAATCTCCTACGTGAATGAAATACTTACATCTATTTTAATCATATTTACATTAATTATGTGTGAAATGAAACTTGGATTGACAGGATAAAAAATTGGATATTCATATTGATAATATCCATATTGATCCAATAGTCTTATCTCTCCTGTAACGTCAGTAGTAAAACTTATAGACTCTAAAGATTCTTTTCTTGATCCTAAATAAGAAAGCTGCAATGCAATATTCTTCTGAGTCGAGCTTTCTATGCTTGTTTCGTTAAGAACCAAGTTTACATGAATTATGTCCAGATTGTAGAATTCAGTGTTCCCACTTTGAATATAATTCGTGTCTAAAACATATCTGTAATATAAGGATAAATCAAGATACGATTCTTCGAAAGAAGTTCTAGAACCGTTCAAGATTGAAATTTCATTATATAGTGTACTACTTCCATTAATGAAAAGATAATCCTGTTCTTCTGGTCCCAAGAGATACCTATGCTCGCCTTTATCATAATCTGCTACAGCTGTACTTCTTTGAACGATTCTCGTGACATTGTCTTGCATCACTAATTGATTTATACTCCCACTTGTATCACTTATGATAAAAAGAACTAACCATTCAGAATCAAGCAATAACTGCCCTGTTTCCTGCGCAAAATAGAAATTTCTACTAATTGGAGGTGGATTGTTGATGAGATCTTGTATCATAGAATCAAGTGCAACAAAATATAGGTTATTACTATTGTTATAGCTTTTATCTTTGAATTTGCTAATGTTTGGTAGCATATACACTAAAGAAATGCCAATTGCAGCCATTGTTAGAACTGTCATTAGAATTGCTGCAACCACTGGAGAAACAGCTCTCCGATTCATTTTAAATTTCATTTATGAAATTACTATAACGTGCATAAATTAAAGTTTATCGGAATTATTCACTAAATTATTGTGACAAAATTAATAAAATAAAGAAACAATGAAAAAAACAAACTTTCGTTTGGATTTTTGATGTGAAATCAACTAGTAATTTCAAGATTTAAGCAATAATTTAAATCTATTTTTAGAATAAAATGTTTTGGTGTCATAAAAGCTTAAATATTATTTCCTCTTTGCTTATTCTACATGTCTATTGATGATTAATTTATTAACCATAAGAGACAAAAAGAATCGAAATTGTGACTAGATATTACGGGGTTTAATAAGTAATTTGGAAATCAAATAATAAGGGATACAGCTAATGACAATTGAACTATCAAAGAATGCCCAAACAGTTTTGGAAAAGAGATATCTTCTTAGGGATGAGAATAATGTTTTAAAAGAAACAACTGAAGGTCTATTTCAGAGAGTTGCTGATTTTATCGGAAATACAGAAGAAGAAAAAGAAGAATTCTTAGAGTTAATGGTATCATTACGGTTTTTACCTAATTCACCGACATTGATGAATGCTGGAACAAAGCTTGGTCAACTCAGTGCTTGTTTTGTCCTTCCTGTAGAAGATGATATAAGTTCAATATTTGAAGCAGTAAAAAACAGTGCTTTAATTCATCAAAGTGGTGGAGGAACTGGTTTTTCATTCAGTCATATCAGACCAAAAAATGATGTAGTTAAAACTACAGGTGGGATTGCATCTGGTCCAATTTCATTTATGGAAGTGTTCAATGCTGCAACCAATACAATAAAACAAGGAGGTCGTCGTCGAGGAGCAAATATGGGAATCTTACGTATTGATCATCCAGATATTATGGAATTCATCACTTGCAAAGAAGACCAAACCAGATTAACAAATTTCAACATTTCAGTTGCTGTAACTGAACATTTCATGAAAGCTGCAGAGAAAAGCGAAGACTTCGATCTTATTAATCCTAGAACTAACAAGGTTGTTGGAAAAATGAATGCAAAGGAAGTTTTTAACAAAATTGTTGAGATGGCTTGGAAAAATGGAGAACCAGGAATAGTTTTCATTGATAGGATAAATAAAAGCAATCCCACTCCTGAACTTGGAGAAATTGAGAGTACAAATCCGTGTCTTACAGGAGAAACTTGGGTAACTACGGACAAAGGACCTAAAATGATATATGACCTTATTGGTCAAAAAGTAAATCTACTCTACAATGGGAATTACCTAACAACCTCTGACAAAGGATTTTTCTCAACTGGTTATAAGGATGTATTCGAAATAAACACAAATAGAGGTTACTCAATTAAAGCTACTGCTAATCATTTAGTCAAAGTAGCAAAGAAAATTACTCGCAATAATATAGAAACAGAATGGAAATCCGTTATAGATTTGAAATCAGAAGATAAGCTTGTTTTAAGTAATAATCGTCATACATTTTGGGAAGATGGAGAAGGCACCTATGCAGAAGGCTACTTATTAGGTATGCTACTGGGAGATGGTGTCATAATGGAGAAAAATGCAATGATCATGGTTTGGGGAAAAACCCTGGGATCTCAATCCATAAGAGACGAAGTTGAAAAACACGCATTTGATCTTAAACATCGTTCTGATTTTAAAGGATTCTTTAAAGTTAAAGATAGTGATGAACAAAGATTAAAACTAACAGCAATTCATGATTTGGCTGAAAAATATGGAATGTCAAAAGGATCGAAATTACTCACTCCACTTATTGAAACAACAAGTTATGGATTTCATATAGGTTTTCTAAAAGGATTTTTTGATGCAGATGGATCTGTTCAAGGATCTCAGGATAAAGGTGTTTCTGTTCGTTTAGCTCAATCAAATATTGAAACACTTACTTCTGTGCAGCGAATGCTACACAGAATAGGTATTGCTTCAACTATCTATAGAAACAGAAGAACTGAACAATATAAAGAAATGCCAGATGGAAAGGGTGGATACAAGAAATATAAAATTAAGCCACAGCACGAACTCACAATTTCTAAAAACAATATCATCGTTTTTGAAAAAATTATTGGATTTGCAGATGTGGAAAAGCAAGAACTGCTGAAAGAAAAGATATCAAACTACTCTAGAGATCAATATAGAGAACGATTCTTAGCTAATATTACTGACATTGTATATATTGGTAACAAAGAAGTATATGATGTTCAAGTTCTTGGTGAAAATGCATTTTCAGCCAATGGAATATGTACTCATAATTGTGGTGAACTTCCCATGCTCGCATATGAATCATGTAATCTTGGTTCTATCAATTTATCTCCCCATGTTAAACAAGGTGAAATTGACTGGGTATTATTGGAGAAAACAATAAGATTAGCTGTGAACTTTTTAGATAATGTAATTGATAAGAACAATTACATTCTACCAGCAATTGAACAAATGACAAAAGCTAATCGAAAAATCGGATTAGGAATCATGGGATTTGCTGACCTATTAGTTAAATTACAAATCAGATATGATTCAGAAAATGCTATATTAATAGCAGAAAAAATAATGTCATTTGTTCAGGAAACTGCCCAGAATGAATCAATTGTGTTAGGTAAGAAGAAAGGGAATTTTCCCAATTTTGAAAGAAGCGTCTTCAAGGGGAAATTTGAAGCAATGCGAAATGCAACTGTAACATCAATTGCTCCAACTGGTACAATCTCTTTAATTGCTGGCTGTTCAAGTGGCATTGAGCCTTATTTCTCAATCGCCTTTACTCGTAATATATTGGGAGGACAGAGACTTTTTGAAATAAATCCTCTTTTTGAGAAAATTCTAAAAGAAAAAAATAATTATTCAGAAGAACTTATCGAGAAAGTTGCTTCTTCAAATTCGATTCAAAATATCGATGAAATTTCAAAAGATTTACGCGATGTTTTCGTAACGTCTCATGATATAAGTCCAGAATGGCATATAAGGATGCAAGCAGCATTTCAAGAATTTAATGATAATGCAACTTCAAAGACAATAAATTTTCCAAATTCTGCATCGAAAGAAGATATTGCTAATGCATACTTGTTAGCATTTAAGCAAGAGTGCAAGGGAATCACAGTTTATAGAGATGGTTCAAGAAAGTATCAGGTCTTAACAACTAAGAAGGCAGAAAAAGAACCAGTATTGCAATCTAGTGAAAAAGTAGAACCTCGTCCTCGACCAGAGATTACTGTAGGTCAAACACATAAGATACGATCTGGTTGTGGGAATCTATATGTAACAATAAATAGTGATGAAGCAGGTGTCTGTGAGGTTTTTGTTCAGGTCGGAAAGAGTGGAGGTTGTATCGCAAGTCAAAGTGAGGCTGTAGGTAGACTAGTTTCTCTAGCTTTGCGGTCTGGTGTAAGACTTGAATCAATTGCTGATCATTTAGCAGGAATTAGATGTCCAAGTCCTAATTTCTATCAAGGTAAAACTATTCTATCTTGCGCGGATGGGATTGCTCATGTTTTGGAACATTACATGGAAGGTAATCAGATGATTCGTCTAAATGGAACAATAGCTTGTCCTGAATGTGGTGGAATGCTTGAATTTGCAGAGGGCTGTTTTATTTGCAGGATGTGTGGATATAGTAAATGTGATTAAATTTGATATTCATCTGGAAAAATCAAGAATAAGATATAGAAGCACAAGATTTTTTTGTATATGTCATAGAACATAATTAATGATTATCTGGTTTGATGCTGTTACTTCTAAAGAACCTTTATTATTTGATGCTATAGCTCAAGAGCTAGAAAAAGAGGGACATGAAGTTATTTTTACATGTCGAGATTATGATTATATTGCGAGTCTATTCGAACTTTTGAATAGAGATGTTGAGGTTTTAGGAAAACATGGGGGAGGAACTTTATATGGTAAATTGATTGCAGGGAATGAAAGGATCAACTTACTAGCGACCTTTATAAACAACTTAGAAACGAGACCAGATTTTCATATATCCTTTGCATGTCCAGAAGCTTCAAGAGTTGCTTTTGGGTTAGCAATACCGATAATTAGCATCAATGATTCCCCCCATGCGAAAGCTGTCGCTAAACTTACAGTTCCTTATGCTAAATATTTGGTCTATAGCTCATGCATTAATCAAGAAAAATGGCTATCACAAGGAGCACTTGTAAACCAGCTTCAACCATATGATGGAATTGATGAAGTAGCTTGGTTAAAGGAATTCACTCCGAAAGAAGAAACCTTAGAAGTACTGGAATTATCCAAAAGTGACAGATTCATAGTTGCTAGACCAGAGGAGAGTAGTGCAGCTTATATGCTCGAAAAGGGAATTGCTGGACAAACATACCTTGATGTGATTTTGGATGCAATCTTCCAGATGTATGAAGGAGTAGCAGTTGTTTTCCCAAGATATCAAAGTCAAAAAGAACAGATGTCAAAGAAATACAAAGAGAATATCATAATTCCTCCAAAAGCAGTTGATACACTTTCATTGTATTATTACTCAGATCTTTGCATTACTGGTGGAGCTACTATGGCTAGAGAAGCTGCAGCAATCGGGACACCTTCAATTTCATATTACCCCTATCCTTTAGATGTTCTAGAATATATAACATCCTTGGGAATACCTCTGTATAATGAATATACAATTCAAGATGCGATTAACAGGTCTAAGCAATTATTAGAACAACCAGAAGATAAAAACAATAATAGAAAAAAAGCCAAAGAAATTCTAGAATCTCTGGAATCTCCTGTAGAAAAGATAAAACAGCTTATTTCTTCTCACTCTTAACCCGTTTATCAAATTAAATTCCAAACAATTTTTTGTTGTCATGGAAAGATTTAATTTTGCAGTTTTTTGCTTCTCTACGATAATTGATGAAATTCCCTGCAGAGAAGTTAAGGAATATTGAACCTAGTGGTATAAGAGAACTTTTTGCTAAAGCTCACGGTATAGAAAATGTTATCTCTCTTGGGATAGGAGCTCCTGATGTTCACACCCCTGATGGTCTTAAAGAAGCGTTAAAAAAAGCTGTTGATGACAATTTCAACAGTTATGAACAAACACCCGGTTATCTACAATTGAGAGAAAACATAGTCCACAAATATAAAACAGAATATGGTGTTGAATATAGTAGTTCAGGTGGATCAATTGTAACATGTGGTGGAGTACAGCTAATTTATATTGCTTTACAAACCTATCTAAAAGTAGGAGATGAAGTCTTAATTCAATCTCCGTGCTTTTTGACTTATCCTCGTCAAGTTGTTCTCGCTGGAGGAAAACTTGTCTGGATGCCTTCTACTAGCGATTTTAAGATTGATATAGAGAAAACAAAGGAATTGATAACTGATAAAACAAAAATGATTCTTCTTAATTTTCCCTCCAATCCAACAGGAGCTGTTATGACCAGAGAAGAACTTAAAGAAATCGTTGATCTAGCTGTAGAACATAATCTTATAATTCTTAGTGATGAAGTGTATGAATATTATACTTTTGATGATTACAAACATGTTCATGTTGGTTCAATTGAAGGTGCTTTTGAACGAACACTTACTGTTAACACTTTTTCTAAAACTTACGCTATTCCTGGTTGGAGAATGGGATATGGAGTAGCTTCGACTGATTTACTTAAACCTATCATTGAGTACCATCCTTGGGTTATAGCTAATGCAACAACTCCAACACAAATAGCATTAGCAAATTTCATGAGAACTAAAGAAGCTGATGATTTTAAACAAAAAGTAAAGGAAATATTTCAAAAGAGAAGAGATGTAATAGTTAAAGGTTTCAACACCTTAAATGGTATTTCATGTCAGATACCAAATGGCTCGTTCTTTTGCTATCCTGACATTTCTAATTCGAAATATCCTGACTGTTCAGAATTTTCTGATAAAGCATTTGAAGAAGCTAGAGTAGTCTTGGTTCCTGGAACAGAGTTTGGTCCAGGGCAAGAACATAATGTTAGGGCTAGTTTTGGCTCTGTGAACAATGACCAAATAAGTGAAGTAGTAGAAAGATTAAGTAAGATTCTGTAAAAGCGAAGAATACAAATAACTTAAAAATGAATATGCAAAATAATAAACTGAAGGAAAATGTCAGAAGAAAAACCAAAAATAGAAATATACTGTAAATTTTGCGAAAAAGAAAAAGTACATGAATTCTTAGGAGAAAACAGAAAGGGATCTTTTAGCCTGACATTTTGTTGTACTGAATGTGGTAGTTATCATACTTTTGAATTCTTTGGAAGCCAATTTGAACAACCAACAGAGTTAGATTGAAATTCATGTAGTGCTTTTTTTGATCATATTTACTAAAAAAGTGAAAAAATCAATGGTTTTTTGCTAAGAAATGTAGTAATTCTAAATTAGCGACATTTTGTATCTAACATATTGTAAACAACAACTTCGAGAAAAACCTAACATTATGTTTTTAAATAGCTTTTTGATATTATATTTAAGAATCCAAGAAGGGGTTCAAATATTATGAAAAAACAAATAATTTTAGGAATAGGCCTATTGCTAATATTACTGCCT